>JAYWAN010000196.1:0-9192 GCA_043782405.1 Chitinophagaceae bacterium | reverse complement strand
GTAAGGTAGATTCATGTGAAAGTTAGGGGGTAGCGTTAGGGGCTATCCCCTTTTTTATTTTATAGCCGTGAAGCCGTTTAATGTATTCCCCGCTTCATCAACCTGGTGCATTAGCTTTCTGCTTGAAAAATAAGCTTTATCTTATCATCTTCCCGCCCTCCCGGATAACAATAAATTAAAACAGTTGGAATAGTTTTTTCCGTAACTTTAAAAAACCCTTTTTATGTTATGGAGAAAATTTAATGGAGACCCCATCCAGCTTCCCATCAAAGACGCAGTTGAAAATGCCATCAAAAGAGAGACCGCCGCAGGTTATCATTTAAAAGTATGTGTTGGCACCGATAGCCAGGTAAAAGGAAAAGAAACGGAATTTGCCACGGTGATCGTTTTTTTACGCGAAGGCCATGGCGGGTTTATGTTCATCCACAATGAAAAAACATTACACAGATACAGTATCAAGGAACGCATGTTGGTGGAAGTGGCGAAGAGTATTGAAATTGCCTATGAATTATGTGACCTTTTTACTTTGTATGATGTAGACATGGAAGTGCATGCAGATATCAATACCAATCCTCAGTTTAAAAGTAATGAAGCCTTACGCGAAGCCATGGGTTATATTTTAGGAATGGGCTTTGCCTTTAAAGCCAAGCCGGAAGCATTTGCCAGCAGCAGTTGTGCTAATAAAGTGGTGAATTGAGGGGATGCGATACCAGATGCCGGATAATCAGGTCCGGTTATTGAAGCGATTTGCCAATTGCTTATCCTAATTTTTATACTGCCTTGTTTTTTTCCTTTTCCTCATAGCAAAAATACCGAACCCTAATATTAAGCCCCCCAACCCGATCCGTATCATCGCATTCCTTTTTTCTTTTTGTTGCCTTTCTTTCTGTTGGGCAAGAAAACTATCCAGGTTACGGTTGTTGAGATCCATGTCTCTTGCTATTGCAGCAGAATCCATGCTTTTACTTTGTTGCAATAACAGGGAATCCAGGTTTTTTAAACTGCTGTCCAATTTACTTTTTTGCATTTGCTGGTGCAGTTCATTCAGTTCTTTATTGCTGTTTTGGGCGTATACTATTATACCGGGTATTATGAAAATAAGGAGAAGCAATTTTTTCATGCAAAATTTTTCAGCAAAGTAGGAAGCGGGTGTTGCTGAATCAATACCCTGCTGCGGGTATTTTATTGGTTGCTGTTTGTTTCTTCAATAAAAGCAAGGATCTTGTCTTTCCCTGTTTTCTTCACCGCACTGCTCACAAAATGCTGTGGCAGGAACTGCCAGGTCTTTTTCATGGCTTCCAGAAAATCCTTAACATTTTTACTGACGGTGCGTTGGTTCTCTTTATCGCTCTTGGTAAAGACAAGGCAAAAGGGCGTTTTCCATAATTTTAATTGTTCAAGGAATTCGAGGTCAATTTTTTGGGGGTTGTGACGGGCATCTATCAAAACAAAAACCATCGTTAGGTTTTCTCTCTTACGTAAATAATTTTCAATCATTTGTTCCCATCTTCTCCTGCTGCGCATGCTTACCTTGGCAAAACCATAACCGGGAAGATCAACCAGGTACCATTCATTATTCACAATAAAATGATTAAGTAATTGTGTTTTCCCTGGTGCCGAAGAAGTTTTGGCCAGCTTATCATTATTGCAAAGCATATTGATCAATGAAGATTTGCCTACATTGCTGCGGCCAATGAATGCATACTCGGGCCTGTCGGGCGGTGGACATTTTTCGTAATCCGGGCTGCTGATGATATATTTTGCCGACTTAATGTGCATGTGGCAAAGATAGGCGGAAGCAAGTTAGAAGCCTCGCACTGTAAGCGATGCGCAGTGTTTTAAAACAGTGTTTGTCTCTCATTTGCTAAAAGCTCGTGGCTAACAGTTCACAGCTCGTGACTTGCAGCTCTCCTCAAAAGCTTATCTTTGCGCCAATGGCCAAATTTGCCCACGATACCGTTGTACCATATAAAGATTCTGTGCTGAGTAAAAAGCAACAGGTAGCGGGGATGTTTGATGACATTGCCTTTCGGTACGATTTTATGAACCGGTTCTTAAGTGCGGGCATTGATGTAAAATGGCGCAGGAAAGCAATAAAACAATTATTGGATATCAGGCCCAGGACCATTCTGGATGTGGCTACCGGGACAGCGGATGTGGCCATTATGGCATCTGCTATGTTGAACCCGGATAAAATAACCGGTATCGATATCAGTGATGGCATGCTGGCAATGGGCCGTAAAAAGATACAAAAACTGGGATTGGAAGACAGGATTGAACTGTTAAATGGGGATAGTGAAACAATAAATTTTGAAGACAATTCGTTTGATGCGGTAACCGTAGCATTTGGAGTGCGCAATTTCGAAAACCTGGAGAAGGGGCTCAGTGAGATAAAGCGGGTATTAAAACCCGGCGGCAGGTTAGTAGTTCTTGAGTTCAGCAAACCAAAAATGTCGGGTACAAAAGCAGTGTACAACCTGTACATGAAAATTGTGGCCCCTAATATGGGTAAATTATTTTCAAAAAACCGCTCCGCATACGAATATCTCGACCTGTCTATTAAAAAATTTCCCGAAGGAAAGAATTTTACTGGCATCCTGGATAACCTGGGATATAGAAACACGTATAGTAAACCCCTGAGTTTAGGAATATGCAGCATCTATTGCGGAGAAAAATAATTTATATACTGACCGGACTTTTCTGCTTTCCTATAATTGTTATCGCACAATTAAGGGACGGCATTAACCTGCCTGATCATGATAATAAACTGTTTCATTTTGGGATAAACCTGGGATTTAACCGCTCCCATTTCAGTTTTACACATCACCCATTGTTCATGCAACAGGATAGTGTAATGGTGGTGGAAAGTATAAATAGTTCCGGTATCAACCTCGCCTGGCTGGTGAACCTGAATATTAACCAGCATTTAGACATCCGCACTTTCCCGCTCGACCTGACTTTTACCGAAAAGGCTTTTGAATATCATCTAACCTATCCCGACAGGCCGGGTGGTGAAGACTCCATAACGGTGAAAAAAGTACAATCTATTTCTCTTGCCCTGCCGATACAATTAAAATTCAGCAGTGACCGTATCAATAATTTTAAAGTGTACATGTTGGGTGGCGTAAAAGCGGAGCTTGATCTTGCCGCCAATGCAGGCGATAAAAACGCACAAAGCCTTATTAAACTCAAACATTTGGATTATGGCCTGCAGGCGGGACTGGGCTTTCATTTTTATTATCCCTTTTTTGTTTTAACACCCGAGCTAAGAGTAGATTGGGGCCTGGCTAATTTACACAGCCGTGATCCAAACCTCAAATTCTCCAATGTAATTGATAAGATCAATTCAAGAACAATCACTTTTTCTTTGACGATAGAATAATTTTACGTTAAACCTTAAAAATCATGATCCCGTTTAAACATATTTAAACGAACACCGGCGGTTACCAGCGTTGTATTGGTTTGCTTGGCAACATTGGCAAGTTTATACGTACGGTATTGTAGCGAAGCATCAAAAAATAAATTTTCTTTCCACTCATAAGATACCTGTAAAAAACCATTTAAGCAGGTGGCTTTATTACCACTGCCCACTTTAAAACCATTATCCATGGTACGTGAGCGGTAATCTTCAAAAATATTAGCGCCAAAATTTTTCCCCGCACTGTCGAGCCCCTGTTGATAATAGATCGCTTTTGCATTGATATACCATCTTGGTTTTGGCTGGTAATTAACGATGCCGATAAATTCCTGGAAATTGGCGCCCAGCGGATGAGCCAGGGGTTGATTATAATGGGTGTAATTTGCAATCGTATCGCCATGCGAATAAGTGAATGGGCGAACGCGGTTGGTTTCCAGTTGAAGATCGAGGTTGCGGATACCAAATGCATCCACGTATTTTACGCCCGCCTGTATGCCCCACTTATTTACCCAGCTCGTTGGATTGTTTTTAATTTCTGATAAAATAAATTCATCTAATAAGAATTGCCCGTAAAACTGGGCACGGTGAGCAATATTGGCTTTAAAATCAAGTCCCACTAATGCATTATCCGGACTGCCCACATTACCTTCTATGCTACGGTAAAAAATAATGGGGTTCAGGTATTCAAAATCAAAACGGTTCTTGCGACCGAATATCACGCCTTCAAATAAACCGATATTGAGCCATTTGGTAACGTTCATGCTTAGGTGATGCATGGCAGCGTATTTGCGGTCAAGCAAAGTATCGCCGGCCTTTTTAAACTGCGGCATCAGCTCCATAAATAAATTCTGGTAGTTGAATTTCCAGATCTTGGTATTCAGTTTTAAGAATAAATAGCTATTGCCCCAATCGCTTAAAAATAAACTGCGGTAACCGTTGCCTATAAAATTCTTATCATAGCCAAATTGTACATCAACGTATTTCGTTACACCAAATGTGATGTATCCCCTGGCATCAAAATAATCATAGCCTGTTTTTTTAAAGGGCTTATAAAATCCAACGCCCGGCACGGCACGCAATGTATTTACCTGCTGCTGGTAAAACAGCGGCCCGCGTTCCTGGTTATCTGTGATGAAAGTGGAAAAACCTATCTTATGTGCGATCATCCCCCTCGCCATTACTCCGCGGCTGTTTAAAAAAATGGATTCATTATAACTGGATTGCTTGCCGTACTGGAACTGGATCACCGGGTTCAGGGCAAGAAAAAAATCTTTGTTATTTACTTCCAGAAGATTTGCTTTTGTTTTGTAGAGTGATCTTAACAGGGGTTTTTTGCTGATGAAATCTTCCCTTGGTACACTAACCCATTCGCTGTTATTCATTAAAAAACTGTGCAG
The DNA here is from genome assembly GCA_043782405.1 of Chitinophagaceae bacterium. Lineage (GTDB taxonomy): Bacteria > Bacteroidota > Bacteroidia > Chitinophagales > Chitinophagaceae > Ferruginibacter. The sequence continues at coordinate 4,377 of JAYWAN010000196.1, read as the reverse complement.
GTTGTATTCATCAATGGAAGTAAGGTCCTGGGCATTCCATTCTTTGTATTTATCGCGGCCGGTTACTAAATCAGTAAAACCCAAACGTGCGCTGTCAATGAATTCGGCCTGCCGCACAATAGATTTCCTACTGAAAGGGCGAAGGGTAGAAAAGTTGAGGTCGGTATTCTTTTGCTGTTTAATTTCCAGGCGGTCGATGAAATGAGCATCTTTTGTTCCCTGGTTTAAAAATGTGGTTTGTGCTGTTGCAAAAACGGGGCAAATAAAAAACAGCAGTTTAGTTAAGCTTTTAATAATTTGCATTGAATTATTTTAAATTTAACGGGTTCCTGATATCAAGATATGCAAAAATACCTTTTTAAAAACATACTGGTTGTAAATGAAGGAAAAATTCAGTCGGCAGACGTGTTGATTGGAGGAGAACGTATTGAAAAGATCGCCGCAGCAATATCGACAAAAGAAAGGGTAATTGAAATTAACGGGGAAGGAAAGCATCTTTTTCCGGGTGTTATTGACGACCAGGTGCATTTCAGGGAGCCAGGTCTAACACACAAGGGAAATATCTATACCGAAAGTAAGGCAGCAGTAGCAGGAGGTGTTACCGCTTTCATGGAAATGCCCAATACTGTTCCCAATGCATTGACGGGACAACTGCTGGAAGATAAGTATGCCATTGCCGCTAGATCATCACTGGCCAATTATTCTTTCTTTATGGGTACCAGTAATACCAATGCAGATGAAGTGCTTAAAATGAATGCGCATAAAAAAGATGTTTGCGGGGTAAAGATATTCATGGGAGCCAGTACTGGTAACATGCTGGTGGATAGCCATACTGCATTAGACAAAGTATTCCGTGAAAGTGAATTGCTGATCGCCACGCATTGTGAAGATGAACGCATCATTAAAGCGAATTATGAACGGCTAAAAAAAGAAAAGGGCAGTCTGTCACCATCAGACCATCCATTGATAAGGGATGAGAATGGTTGTTTTGAATCATCATTAATTGCTATCCAGTTTGCAAAAAAATATAACAGCCGCTTACATATCCTGCATATCAGCACGGCAAAAGAATTACAACTCTTCAGTAATATGCTGCCGTTAACAGAAAAAAGGATCACAGCAGAAGTTTGCGTGCATCATTTGCATTTTACAGCAGATGATTATGAACAATCGGGTTATAAAATAAAATGTAACCCGGCAATCAAAGCGCCGCACAACAAAGAAGCGCTGTGGAAAGCCTTGCTTGATGATCGTTTGGACGTCATTGCTACCGACCACGCCCCCCATACGATCGAAGAAAAAGAAGGGCCGTATGAGCATGCACACGCCGGCCTGCCACTTGTACAGTATCCTTTGTTACTGATGTTGTATTATCATCAGCAGGGAAAGATCAGTATCGAAAAGATAGCACAAAAGATGAGCCATGCAGTGGCAGATTGTTTTCAAATCTCCGACCGGGGTTATATCCGCGAAGGGTATTATGCCGACCTGGTTATTGTTGATACCAAAACCCCCACAAAAGTTACCAAAGAAAATATTTTATACAAATGCGGCTGGAGTCCTTTAGAGAATTTCGTGTTTCCTGCATCTATTACAGATACATTTATCAACGGGCACCGGGTATATGGAAACGGGGTGTTTGATGAATCCAATAAAGGGAAAAGGATGTTATTTAACAGGTGATATTGATGTATTGAAGCGGCTAAAAACATTGGGCTGCGGTAAATATCCAATATCGATATTCAATTAAAATGGAAACAGACAAAACAACACTGGCCGATCTTTCAATATTAAACCAGGAAGAAGATTTCTCTTTCTTTAATAAACTGAACAAGTGCACTACTTCCCGTGGCAGGGATCAGCTGTACAATAATTTTTGTACACCATTAAAAACTGTAGCCGAGATATATGGGGTACAACAAACCATACAGTATATCATCAATAGCCCGCAGCTTTGGCCTAAGCAGATCAGTAACGGCACCATCATGGTGATCGAGAAATTCTATGAGTCTACCATTGATGAAATTCCTGCAGGCGCTTCTTCCTTCAGTGCGTTTACTTATAAACTTTTACACAGCTACGATTTTTCGCTGGTAAAATATTCTGCGCAGCATTGTTTCGATTTTATTAAGGGGATGCAGCTGATGGTTCAAAATTTTTTAAATGAGGAAACGCCCTTGCCGTTAAAAAAAATACTTCAGCAGGCAGAGAAGATCATCAATAAAGAACAATTCCTCCTTGTTGAAAAGCATGATAAATCAGCCGGGTTGACCAACCCTCAACTATTACAGTTTGCAGGCTTTATACGTTATCATTATAAGCTCAATATGATGGAGCTGATTGATGTCTATGCTAAACTGGATGCCTGGCTGGGTATGGCCAAAGCGATGAGTAGCTATGGTTTAAAATTCCCCGAATTTATAGAGACAGATAAACCCCTGTTAAATGTAAAGGGATTGTATCACCTGTTGCTAACGCACCCCGTAGCCTATGACATAGCGTTGCGGGAAAAAAATAATTTCCTATTTCTTACCGGGGCCAATATGGCGGGCAAGAGTACTTTTATTAAATCGGTAGGTTCTGCAGTTTTTTTAGCGCATACCGGTATGGGTGTACCAGCACAACAAATGCAGCTTTCTTATTTCGACGGCCTGTTGAGTAATATAAACGTAGCAGATAATATTGCCAAAGGGGAAAGTTATTTTTATAACGAAGTGCAAAGGATCAAAGCAACAATAACAAAGATCAATGACGGAAAAAAATGGCTGATCCTGATCGATGAGTTATTCAAGGGTACCAATGTGCAGGATGCTATGAAGTGCAGCAGTACGGTCATTGAGGGCTTGCTGAAAATAAAAAATTCATTGTTTATCCTTTCTACACACCTGTATGAAATAGGAGAAGAATTGAAACAATACCCTAATATCGGGTTTAAATATTTTGAAACAGCTGTTAATGGCGACCAGCTCCAATTTAGTTACCAGCTTAAGGATGGTATTAGCAATGACCGTTTGGGTTACCTCATCTTAAAAAAGGAAGGGGTGGTGGATATGCTGGCGAGATTATAAAACCATAACATTATTCTACTGCTTTATGAATACTATAATATTCCCGCCAGGGATGAAGTTGACAGTGGCTGGCAGTCTTTCCACAAAAATCCCCGTTGAAATAGGTTGAATTGAATTCTTTTATTAATTTCCGGTATTAATTCCGTTACCCATGTTAGTTAAAACCTATGGCAGCGCCGTGTATGGCGTGGAAGCCATTACCATCACCGTAGAAGTCAGCGTAGATAACCAGGGGAAATTTTATTTCATCGTAGGCTTACCTGATAATGCCGTTAAAGAAAGTATACAAAGGGTGGAGAGTGCTGTAAAGAGCAATAACTTTTATATGCCGCGTACCAAACTTGTTGTAAACCTTGCACCAGCTGATATAAAAAAAACCGGAACTGCTTTCGATCTCCCGATAGCCATCGGTACATTGGGCGCTACGGAACAGATCCTGAACCCGGAAAAATTAACTGGTTATATTATCATGGGAGAGCTTAGTTTGGACGGTGAAGTTTTACCTATAAAAGGGGCATTGCCCATTGCGATACAAGCCCGGAAAGAGAATTTTAAAGGATTGATCGTTCCCAAACAAAATGCAAGGGAAGCCGCAATGGTGAATAATCTCAATGTTTATGCAGTTGGTCATTTGAAAGAAGTGGTTGATTTTTTTGCTGATGAAAATTCAATTGAACCAACCATTGTAAACACAAGAGAAGAGTTTGCGCAGGCGCAGAGTGATTTTGAAATTGATTTCTGCGATGTAAAAGGACAGGAAAATATTAAACGGGCATTGGAAATTGCAGCGGCGGGCGGGCACAATGCCATTTTGATCGGACCTCCCGGTGCCGGTAAGACGATGTTGGCTAAACGACTGCCTACTATTTTACCCCCATTGAGTTTACAGGAAGCATTGGAAACAACAAAAATCCATAGCGTTGCCGGTAAGTTACCCGAGAATTCAACGATCATTTCCAAACGGCCATTCCGCAGCCCGCATCATACCATCAGCGATGTGGCACTGGTTGGTGGTGGTGGCATTCCCCAGCCCGGAGAAATTTCACTGGCACACAACGGCGTATTATTCCTGGATGAATTGCCCGAATTCAAACGCACGGTACTTGAAGTGATGCGGCAGCCAATGGAAGAAAGGAAAGTGACTATTTCAAGAGCTAAGATCGCATTAGATTTTCCTGCCTCATTCATGTTGATCGCCAGTATGAATCCCTGTCCCTGCGGTTTTTTTAATCATCCTGAGAAGGAATGTACCTGTCCGCCGGGAGCAGTACAAAAATATCTCAATAAAATTTCCGGCCCATTGCTTGAC
>JAYWAN010000195.1:0-24357 GCA_043782405.1 Chitinophagaceae bacterium | reverse complement strand
CTCCCGCAGCATTAAAATGCCCGCCACCGTTGAAATATCGTCTGGCAAAACTGTTTACATCAAAATCGCCCTTACTGCGGAAAGAGCTTTTTCGTTCTTCTCCCCTGTCAATGATTACAGCAGCCAACCTGATACCTTTGATGCTTAAAGGATAATTTACCAGGCCTTCCGTATCGCCTGTCTTCACATCGAATTTAATAAGGTCGCTTTGTGGTATGGTGATCAATGCTGTATTATATTCATAGAACACTTCCATCCGGTTCAGCAATACATGGCCAATAAAACGGAATCGGTTCTCTAAAAAATTATCGAAGAGTTCTTCATGGACCGGACTATGGTCCAGGCCCAGTTCTTTCAGGTTGGCCACCATTTTATGCACTGCCGCACTGGTTGAATTAAAACGGAAAGAACCCGTATCCGTCATCACCCCTGCATATAAACATTCACCGGTCGCTTTATCGATCTTATCGGCGTGCCCCGAATTGATAATGAGATCATAGACCATTTCTGCAGTCGAACTCTTAGTGGTATCACTGATGCCATAGACAAACACTTCAGATTGTGGCTCGCGGTGATGGTCGATCAGTATCTTTTCTCCCTTTGCTGCTATTAATTTTTCTTCCATGCGTTTAGTGCGGGAAAGAATATTAAAGTCGAGGCAGAATATCCATTCGGCGGCAACAATGGCTTCATTGGCTTTGGCGCCCTGTGTCTCAAAATCCAATACTTTTTTACAGCCGGGCATCCAGTTTAAAAAATTAGCCCAGTTGGTAGGTGATACCACAGTTGTATGGTGGCCAAACTGGTTTAAAAAATGGTATAGTGCCAGTGACGACCCCATTGCATCTGCATCAGGTTTCTGGTGCATAGTGATGACCACATTGCGGGGCTGGCCCAATAAGGGAAATATATTTTGTATCGGCTGCATAAAGCGGCGCAAAAGTAGCGATAAATACTCAATTTGATGATTTGGTTATTTGATGATTTGAAAATGTATTTAAATCAAAAAGTATTTGATTAAATAAATAGTATTCGGTTTGAACCTATTACCCAATAACCAAATCTGTAAATTATCAAATTGGGTCGTTATCTTTGCGGCTCAAAAAAACAACATAATGACTAACAGAACATTCACAATGATCAAGCCCGATGCTACTTCCAAAGGAAATACCGGCGCTATATTACAGATGATCAATGCAGCCGGCTTTCGCATTGTTGCGATGAAAATGACAAGACTAAGTAAGGAAAAGGCAGGAGAGTTTTATGCGGTGCATGCCGGGCGCCCGTTCTATGGTGAACTGGTTGATTTTATGAGCAGCGGCCCTATCACTGCAGCTATATTGGAAAAAGAAAATGCCGTTGAAGATTTCCGCAAACTGATTGGTGCAACCAACCCTGCAGATGCAGCAGAAGGGACCATCCGCAAATTATACGCTGCTTCAATTGGTGAAAATGCTGTTCATGGAAGTGACAGTGATGCTAATGCTGTGATTGAAGGAGATTTCTTCTTTAGTAAACTGGAGCAATTCTAGATACTGGTTGCTGAATAAGTAGTTCAATTTTTTTGCTCCTGCTAACTGACGCATCGATCATTACATCCTATAAAATAGTAGCCCCCCGAAGAATCAGGGGGCTTTTTTTTGAGAAATCAAGCACAAACAAACTTAGGTTAAGGAAGACCAGTGTATAAACATCATTCATATAGGGAGATGTTCATATTCTCTTTATTTACAACGCAAAAGATTGGGCTATATTGCATGCTGAATAAAGATGCCAGCTACACTCACCATTCTTCGTTACCGTAAACGATTCATTCCCTTTGCTTTACTTGCAATGGTCCTGTTTCGTTTGCCATTGCTGTTCAATAAAAAAATCAGCTTCTATAAATTATTGGGCTCCGGAAAGAACGGAACTTTCGATAAAAAACCAGACTGGCAGCAATGGGGAATCCTCACTGTAATAAAGCCGGGAACAATTATCCCCGAATTGGAAAGCAAAGAACTTCTGCTCCTACTTTATGGTTCATTTATTGCAAAATGGATAAAGCTTTTTCATTGCGAGACATGGACCATCGTTTTATCGCCCATTGAAGGGCATGGCCAGTGGGACGGTAAAAAAGTATTTGGTGAACTGCCTTTAAAAACTGAATATGTGGGACAGATCGCCATACTTACCCGGGCAACAATCCGTTTATCAAGGCTGAAGCATTTTTGGAAGCATGTGGATGCTGTTGCATCACAAATGGCAGGGGCGAAAGGATTCGTGTGTTCATTGGGTATCGGCGAAATACCCTGGATAAAGCAGGCCACTTTCAGCATCTGGCAAAGCAGGGAAGATATGAAGAATTTTGCCTATCAATTAAAAGATCACACCGAAGTAATACGCCTTACCCGCCAGGAAAAATGGTATAGTGAAGATATGTTTGTACGCTTTACTATCACCGGTTCTGTGGGTACAATCAAGGGAATTAATCCCTTAAAAGGAAAGTTGTAGATTTGGGATGAGATGAACAGGAATATTTTCCCTACATCCCGGCAAAAAATTACCTGCCAACATATGAAAAATATTAAATTAATTGAAGTCCCGTCCGAAATAGGTGCCGGTACCAGGGGTGCCAGTCTTGGTATTGATGCTATTAAAATAGCGGCTTTAGATTTCATGAGTAACTTCTTCGTACATTTTCCTTCAGAAAAAATTGAGGTAGAAAACAAGCTGTTATTTGAGCCCATCCAGTCCCCTTACGCTAAGCGTATACAGGGAGTGCAGACGATGTATGAAAGAGTGAGCAAGGCGGTGAGTGAATCCATGAAAGCGCATTTTTTTCCTGTGGTCATCAGCGGTGACCATAGTAATGCAGGTGGTACCATCGCCGGCATTAAAATGGCCAAACCCAAAAGCAAATTAGGCGTGATATGGATTGATGCCCATGCTGACCTGCATACCCCCTATACTACTCCTTCGGGTAATATGCATGGTATGCCGCTGGCAGTTTCTATTGCTGAAGACAATGAAGAATCAAAAGTGCATGAGCTGGATGAAAAAACTGCCAAGCAATGGGACCAGCTGAAAAAGATGGGAAAAATAAACCAGAAAGTATTGCCCGAAGACGTGGTATTTATTTCATTGCGTGATTATGAAAAAGAAGAAAAACACCTGATAGAAAAGCATGGCATGAAAGTGATCACCACCAGCGACGTGCGGCGGAACGGTGCAGAGAATGTATGCCGTAAAGTATTGCGTTATTTGAGCGATTGCACGGATATTTATGTGAGCTTCGATGTAGATAGCCTGGATTCTTCCATTTCCAAAGGAACAGGAACACCGGTGAGTAATGGATTAAGGGAGCGGGAAGCGGAAGACCTTATCAGTAAATTCATGCAAAACCGTAAAGTATGTTGTTTTGAAATAACAGAAGTGAACCCTACACTGGATAAAGAGAACCTGATGGCAGAGATCGCTTTCAATATCCTGCAAAGGAGTGTGAATGTGTTGATGATGAATTAATCCCATGGTCCTTTACTCACTAACCATTGCAAGAAATCCCAGATTAAAATGATATGAAACGACTTTTAGTTTTTTCCGCATTTATTTTTTCCGCTATCTTTTCATTTGCCCAGCAAAAAGATAAATATGTTGAATCAATAAAGGCTTACCAGAAAAATTATATCGCTACCCACGAGGTAGTGAAAGGAAAAGACAGGAAGTATTTCTGTTTCTTTCCTGTTGATGCAGGTTATGCTATCAACTGTGCAGTAGAAAAAATCACTGATACTGCTGATATCACCATGAAAACATCCGATGGCAAAACAAAACATTACTTTAAATACGGCCGGGTAAGTTTTACTATTGCAGGAACTGCCTGCACGCTCTTTCTTTATCAAAGCCGTGACCTGATGAAAACAGAAAAATATAAGGATTACCTGTTCATTCCCTTTACGGACAGTACTACCGGCGACGAATCGTACGGCAGTGGCCGCTACCTTGATTTTTTTATCAGCGATATACGTAATGATTCTCTCCAGGTTGATTTTAATAAAGCGTATAACCCTTACTGTGCTTATACTACCGGGTTTCATTGCCCTGTACCGCCCAGGGAAAATCATTTACCCGCACCAATAAAAGCAGGTGAAATGGCTTTCGGTAAAACACACTGATGCAACAAAACACTTCATACCTCCTGATGATTGAACCGGTTAATTTCGGGTTCAATGAAGAGACTGCGGTAAATAATGTTTTTCAGCAAAACAATACCGGCGATATCCAGCCAATGGCCCTGGAAGAATTCAATGCCCTTGTAAAATTGCTCCGCGATAATAAGATCGATGTCAGCGTTGTAAAAGATACTCCCCAACCCAATACACCCGATTCTATTTTCCCCAATAACTGGATATCCTTTCATGAGAACGGGACCATGGTCCTTTACCCCATGTTTGCACTGAACCGGCAGTTGGAAAGAAAACCTTCGGTACTGGATGCCGTTGAAAAAAAATTCACAGTTGTAGAACTTATCGATCTCAGTGAAGCAGAAGAAAAACAGTTATACCTAGAAGGTACGGGCAGTATGGTATTGGACCGGGTGAACTGTCTTGCCTATGCCTGCTTATCGCCACGTACTCATTTACCATTGCTGAAAGAATTCTGCCGGCTTAATGGGTACGCCCCTATCGCTTTTACTGCAAGGGATGATAACGGCATTGCCATTTATCATACTAATGTGATGATGAATATCGCCAATGAATACGCGGTCATTTGTCTCGATGCGATTACCGATAAAAGGGAAAGGGAAAATGTTATCGGTAGTTTAAAACGATCCGGAAAAGAAATCATTGATATTTCATTCGATCAGCTTCACCGGTTTGCGGGTAATATGTTGCAGGTGAAAAATGCGGATCAAGAAATGCTTTTAGTGATGTCGTCACAGGCTTATGGATCATTGACGCATGAACAGGTTACCGCCCTGAAAAAATATAATCGTATTCTTTATTCCGACCTGAAAACCATTGAAACAGCCGGCGGGGGAAGCGCAAGGTGTATGATGGCGGAAGTGTTTTTGCAGCCAAAGAATTTTACACAAAGCCGCTAAGAAATAAAAAACCGGAAGAAAAATCTTCCGGCAAGCTAACAAACATCAATCGTAAGCCGTTTAAATGAATTAATATTTATAATCCTCCCGGGACTTCCATTTTCTTTTTTAATCCGCTTAATGAAGGGTCAAGTTCAATTGCTTTATCACACATCTGCTGCCCGCGCTCTTTATCGCCAAGCATTTGAAAACAAAGCCCGGCCTGGTACAAAGCCTTGCCGTCTTTCATATCCAGTTCCATCAGTTTCTGGCAAAACTCCAGTGATTTGTCATACATCTTGCGCTGGTAATAAGCCTGGGCAATATCCCGGAGGATATCTTTGTCCCCACGTTTTTTTGCCAGTATATCCAGCAGTATGGCTTCGCCTTTGGCAAATTCGCCACTGTAGATATAGGCATAACCGAGGTTTTCACTTAAGTCGATACTTTGCGGGTATCCGTAAGCGATAGCTTTGTTAAAGTAGATCGCCGCATTTTTAAAGTTATCGGTTGCAAAATACAGCATCCCCAGTTCAAATAGCCAGGTACTTTTTGCGGTATCATTTGTTACGGCTTTAAGGTAATAAGGGATCGCTTTTGCATTGAGCTCCATTTCCATATAGGTCTTACCTAAAGTATAAGCCAGTTCCGCATCAGTTGGATTCTTTGGCACCAGTTTCAGTAATATCTTCTCGGCATTCACATAATCTTCCATATGGAAATAGCAAAGTGCGATCGTTTTCTCCAAGTTAGCACAGCTGGTGCATTTTTTTGCAAAGTCTATCGCATATTGGTATTGGTGATAACTGTAATAGAGGTCAACCAGTTCTTTTACTGCATCAATATTCGCGGGGTCCAGCTGATTTACTTTAGTAAAATTATTTTTTGCTGCATCCGTTTTGCGCATTTCAAGGTTAACATAACCATTCTCCAGGTAAGCCGCTGTAAACTTTGGATTTAATTCAATTGCACGGTCGAAGTTCCGGGAAGCTACCATCCATCTTTTGGAGGTTTTTTCTTCAATGCCTTTCTGGTAATAGTATTGTGCACTATCGCCCGTTTGGGCAATTGCGGGTACGCCAATAAGTAAAAGGGTTGCAATAGTAAGATTTTTCATAGTATTTATCGGGTAAGGGTTATTCCAACTATTTAAATATTACTGCTCCTAACGCTGGAATATGCAGTTTTATTTCAAAAATGCCCTTTTTTTTATCTACAATTTTCACTTCCGGCGAGGGGTTATATACCTTACCCGTACCCCAGTATTTCTCATCATCGCTGTTAAAGACCTCTTTCCAGGCCGATTTCCCCTTTATTTGCAGTACCCAGTCACGCCGAACAACGGGCGTCATATTGAGAACCACCAGCATATCATCCTTCTTTTTCTTTCCTTTACGTTGATAAGCTACCACCGATTCTGCCCGGTGGTCCAGGTCAATCCATTCAAATCCGCCTGCGTCAAACTGCAGTTCATGTAAAGCGGGTTCGCCGGTATACAAATGGTTTAGGTCTTTTACACATTGCTGCATCATCTTATGACAATCAAATTGCAATAAGTCCCAACTTAACTCAGTTTTATAATTCCATTCGGTTGTTTGCGCAAATTCGTTTCCCATGAACAATAATTTGGCACCGGGATGGGTGAACATATAGGTGTAGAGTAAACGCAGGTTCGCAAATTTCTGCCATTCATCCCCGGGAAGTTTATACAACATTGGGCTTTTGCCATGTACCACTTCATCGTGGCTCAATGGCAACATGAAATTCTCATCATAAAAATACATCATGCTGAACGAGAATTTATCCTGGTGAAACTGCCGCATCAGCGGGTCCATCTTAAAATAATCGAGTGTATCATGCATCCAGCCCATCATCCACTTCATGCCAAAACCTAATCCACCTGCTGTTGTAGGTTTAGAGGTCTTGGGCCAATCTGTTGCTTCTTCTGCAATGGTTTGTACATCGGGAAAATCGCGGTAGATGGTTTCATTGAAATTTTTTACGAATTCTATCGCTTCTAAATTCCCGTTACCGCCAAATTCATTGGGTGTCCACTGCCCCTCTTCTCTTGAATAATCTAGGCGTAATATGGAGCTCACGGCGTCTACGCGTATCCCGTCGATATGGAATTTATCAAACAAGAATCTTGCACTGCTGATCAGGAAAGACCTTACTTCTCCCCTTTTATAATTGAATACATAGCTGTTCCAGTCGGGATGATATCCCATACTCATGTCTTCATATTCATAGGTATGCGTGCCGTCGAACATGAACAGGCCATGGGAATCATAAGGAAAATGCGACGGCACCCAGTCCAGTATGATGCCAATGTCATTTTGGTGAAAGGCATCGATCATTGCCATAAATTCTTCGGGTGTGCCAAACCGTGAAGTAGGGGCGAAATATCCTGTACCCTGGTAACCCCAGCTGCCGTCATAAGGGAATTCCATCACGGGCATCAGTTCTACGTGGGTGAATCCCATTTCTTTTACATAGGGCACCAGGCGTTCTGCGATCTGTGCATAGGTGTTGAAACTTTCTTCATCGGTACGCACGGGCCTCATCCAGCTGCCTAACTGTACCTCGTAAACGCTCCACGGGGCAGTGAGCGAATTATTTTTTTTTCGTTTCTTCATCCAGTCGCTGTCGCTCCAGGAATGCTCCAGTTGCCAGCTGATGGAAGCTGTACCCGGCCGAAGTTCCCAGTAATTGGCATAAGGATCGCCTTTAACAAGCTCTACTCCTTTATACCCTTTTATCTGGTATTTATAAGTCTGCCCTTTTTGAAAACCAGGGATAAAACCTTCCCATATACCGGATTTGTCTAAACGCACAAATAACGGGTGCAGGTCTTTTTCCCATTCATTGAATTCACCAATCACTGATACCGCTGTTGCATTTGGCGCCCATACGGCAAAATAGAATCCTTGTGTATTGAGCACTTCCCGCCGATGGTTACCAAATTTTTCATAGGCATTATAAAAAGTGCCGTTCCTGAAATTGGTGATATCCTCTTCTGTAAATAAGGAATAATTCCATACGGGTTTGGTGCTGTCAACAAAATGTTCCTCCTCATATTTTGATGATGCCGGTTTACCTGCGGCAACTACAGGTGTCAGTTGCTCTTTTTTTACCGGTTGTCTTTTAGAAGATGCCATTTATACAATTTGATTTTTCGTGAATAGCCGATTGCGGATATTTGTTTAACGTAAATTTATGAATACCGTACAAGGAATTTACGCATTTATTGCGGACTTTTAATTGATATTCTTTTTAAACACCAACCCTACTGTATGCCTAAGCTACCTGCCCTTATCACTATTGCTATACTCCTGGCCCTGTCATCGCAGGCACAAAATCCTGTTTTTTCCGGAACTGTTATGGATACCCTTCAAAAGAAAGGCGTGCAGAATGCTGTAGTGGCGATACTTACACTCAAAGATTCTATCCTTTACAAATTTACCCGTACCGATGCCAATGGTAATTATGTTTTGAAAAACCTGAAGCCCGGAAATTATATTTTACTCACTACTCATCCTTTTTTTGCCGAAATGATGCAAAATGTTGAGATAAAATCAGCAGATATCAGTTTCCCCGCTATCGCACTAACGTCAAAGAGTATACTGTTGCAGGAAGTTATTGTAAAAAGCGGCTCCCCTATCAAGATCAAAGGTGATACCACAGTGTATACAGCCGATAGTTTTAAAGTAAGGGCAGGTGCTAATGTGGAAGAATTGTTGCGCAAACTGCCGGGCATACAGGTGGACAAGGATGGCAAGATAACCGCAATGGGTGAGCAAGTAAAGAAAGTATTGGTGGATGGTGAAGAATTTTTCGGGGATGACCCGGGTATTGCCACTAAAAACCTGCGGGCCGATGTGGTCAAGGAAGTAGAAGTTTATGACAAAAAAAGCGACCAGGCTACATTCACCGGCATTGACGACGGCGTGAAAGATAAAACGATCAACCTGAAATTAAAGGATAATGCCAAAAAAGGATACTTCGGAAAAGTAGAAGCCGCTACGGATTTCAGCAGCAAGTACAGTAATGTGGCAATGATCAATGCGTTTAAGGGTAAACGTAAGCTGGCAGCTTATGGTATCATGAGTAATTCGGGGCAAACCAACCTGGATTGGAATGATGCACAGAATTTTGGCGGTGGAAATGATAACTTCAGCATGGAATTAAGCGATGACGGTGGTGTAATGATGAATTATACCGGCGGCGGTGATGGCGATAATTATTATGGCGGAAGGGGTGGTATACCACAAAACTGGAATGGCGGTCTGCATTACAGCAATAAATTCAACAACAATAAGACATCATTGAATTCGGGCTATAAAATGTCGAAAGTAAATGCCCCAAGCGGTGAACGCTCCTATAGCACCAGTTTCTTCGGGGATTCTTCCACTTCGGCCACCAAGATAACCGATGGATTTTCCAGTAAGATAAAGCATAGCCTTAACCTTACTTATGAAGCAATGATCGACTCTGCCAATACGATAAAATATACGGGTAAGGGAAATATCGGCAATACAAAGTCGAGCAGCAATTACAGCCTACAGTCACTTAATGCCAAATCATTATTGATCAACAGTAGTAACAGGCATTCAACCAGTGAACAGGATAATACTTCTTTCAACAATTCCTTACTGTGGAAGCATAAGTTTAAAAAATTGTCAAGAACGCTATCGGTCAATACCAGTTATAACCTCAGCAATTCAACCACCAATGGCTTTCTTTTTTCTGATAATAATTATTACACTAGCGGCACACCCTACCAGCAGGACAGTATTGATCAGCGCAACAAGCGGGAGAACGATACCAGGAGTTTTTCTACCAATATCACTTATACTGAACCGTTAGCAAAAGATTTCTTCCTGTCTTTTTCCTATGCATTTAGTATTGCCAATAACACCAATGACCGTTTAAGTTTTTCAAAAGATGCGGGTAAGAATTATACCGTACCGGTTGACTCTTTGAATAATTCGTACCGTTTTAAACAGGTGAGTAACAAGCCTGGTATCAGTTTCCGCGTAGCAAAAAAGAAATATAATTACAGCATTGGCGCTGCATTGGCAAACAATCATTTTGAACAGGATGATATCAGCAAGTCGGTCAACAGGCGATATGATTTTACTAATTTTTATCCCACTGCTTCCTTTAACATAAAGATGAGGAACTACCAGAACATCAGGTTCAATTATAACGGATCTTCGAGGGCGCCAAGTCTTGACCAGTTGCAACCGATTGTAGATAATACCGACCAGATCAACCAGCGTACCGGTAATCCCGACCTTAAACAATCTTTTACCCATACCGTTAGTACCGGCTATAATTTTTACAATGTTTTGCAGGAAAGGGGTATGTGGACAAATATTTATGCCACATACACCCAAAATGCATTTGTAAATGAAAGCACCTATTTTGATGCCGGAAGATCGGTGACAAAAACAGTAAATACAAACGGCAATTATAATTTTAATTTCTATTCCAATTATGATTTTAAATGGAAAAAGACCGGCATAAATGTACAGTTTGGACCTACGGCAAATGCTTCAAGGAATATCTCTTATGTGATCCTAAACGGCGTGGTACAAAAAGCAGTGAACAGGAACCAGAGTTTTGGCATCAACACCGGCTTCCGTAAATCGAAGGAAAATAAATTTTCTTTCTCCGTTAATCCCAATATGAGTTGGGTGAAGTCATCCAATTCAATTAATACGGCGGCATCAGCCAATTACTGGCAGCTGGACCTTTACTCAGACGGAGAGCTTACCATTGCCAAGAAATTCAGGTTATCTACCGACCTGCGTTTTCATGCCAAGCAAAACGATCCCCGTTTCCCTGCAAAAAACCAATATACTTTGTGGAATGCCGCGCTTAAACATAATGTCTATAAAGAAGCGCTGGAACTTTCACTTGGTGTAAATGATATCCTTAATGAGAACAGGGGCTACGACCGGAATTTTTATAATAACCAGTACACCGAAACCTATTACACCACATTAAAACGTTTTTGGTTTCTGACAGTGACCTGGAATTTTAATAAGAACCATGCCAAACCTGCAAACGATTTTTAACCTTATTTAACCTGAAGTATGAAATTTTTATCAGCAATAATTGTAATGGCCTTATCCGGCCATTTGAATGCACAGCAATTCATCAGCAAAGGCATGATTGAATATGAAGTGAAAAAAAATAATCATAAGGCCATGGGTGACGGTACCTGGGCAGAGATGTTCAAGGATAAGATCCCCAAATTATCTACCAGTTATTACCAGCTTACATTCGACAATGATAAAAGCATTTATAAGTTTAGCCACAAGGACGAAACTACTAAAACACCCTGGAATAATGAGGGCAGCGAGGATAATATCTGGTATAACGATTATACCAATGAAAAATTTGTGCAGCAAAAATCTATTTTTGGAGACACTTATATTCTTGCCGACAGCCTTATTAAAATTGACTGGAAGATCACCAATGAGAACAGGCAGATCGCCGGGTTCAATTGCCGAAAAGCGATAGGAAAATTATTCGACAGTGTTTATGTATTTGCTTTTTATACTGACGAGATAACACTTAGCGGCGGCCCGATGAGCCTGCATGGTTTACCGGGCATGATCATGGGCATCACTATTCCAAGAATGTTTTGTAGCTGGGTGGCTACCAAATTACAAGTGAATGGAATCGATGGCAGCAAGATCATTGCACCTACAAAGGGCAGAAAGAAAAAAGCGAAAGAGCTACAGGAAACCGTGGTGAAGCTATCCAAGGATTGGGGCAGCTGGGGGCAGCAGGAGGTTTGGGGAATTTTTTTGTAACCTTTCACCAACGGCGGGAATGAAAAATTAAGGATCAGTAATTGTTTTTATATCACAAACCCATCCGGGATAATAGCACCTTTCTTCACTACTACGATACCGTCTTTCACGGCATACAGGGAATGCTCGCAGTCGCTTAAGTGCGGCCCGCCGGTTATCTTAACGTCATCGCCTATACGACAATCCTTATCGATAATGGCATTTTTAATGAAGCAGCGTTCGCCGATACCGATCTTTGGTATACCTCTTTCCAGTGAGTGCGCCATTTCTGCAATGGTCTCATAATAATCGCTGCCCATCAGGTAAGAACTGATGATCTCGGTTTCCTTGCCCAGCCTTGTCCTGATACCGATAACACTATTGATGATCTTTGAAGCATGAATGATAGAGCCTTCTGCAAGAATGCTGCTCTCGATATGCGTTCCCGTTATCTTCATTGGCGGCAACATACGCGACCTGCTGTAAATAATCTTGGTATTATCAAACAGGTTGAAAGGCGGAATTTCCATTGTCAATGCCAGGTTGGCTTCATAAAATGAATAGATATTACCTATATCGGTCCAATACCCTTCGTACTGGTAACTGATCACTTTGTGTTTGTCAATAGAAGAAGGCATGATCTCTTTGCCAAAATCAGTTGCGTCTTTTTTATCCTGGAGTAAAAGGTCGAATAATAATTTGCGGTTAAAAATATAAATACCCATCGAAGCCAGGTAATTGCGTCCCTGTTCCTTCATTACCTCGCCGGTATCGCTTACCCATTGGGGTAATAATTCTTTTGCAGGCTTTTCGATGAAGGAACGGATGCATTGGTCCTCATCTGTTTTAAGGATACCGAATTCAGGTGCTTCCCTGTCTCCTACCGGAATGGTTGCGATGGTGATATCTGCACCCTTACTGATATGGTTATCCATCATTTCTGTGAAATCCATTTGGTACAACTGGTCACCACTCAATATCAATACATACTCAAAATCATTATTGCCGATATGTTTCAATGATTGCCGTACTGCATCAGCTGTACCCTGGAACCAGCCCAGGCTATCGGGTGTTTGTTCAGCTGCCAGTATATCAACAAAACCGCTGCTGAATGCACTAAACTGGTAAGTGTTTTTAATATGCTTGTTCAAAGAAGCAGAATTATACTGAGTTAAAACAAACATCCGGTTGATATTTGAATTAATACAATTGGAGATAGGGATATCCACCAGCCGGTACTTACCTGCAATGGGCACAGCCGGCTTACTGCGTGTTGATGTTAGCGGGTATAAACGGCTGCCTGCTCCGCCGCCAAGGATAACGGCAACTACGGATGAACTGATAGAGTATTGTTTTGTTTTCATTGTAATGAAGTGTATAAGTTAATATATTTTTCCGCACTGCCTTCCCAGCTGTTATCGATTTGCATCATCTGTTCCCTGGTGGTGGCTAATTTTTCAGTATCGGCATACAGTTGAACGCCGCGGTGAACAGAATAAGTAATGTCCCATACCGTGGCATTATTAAAACGGATACCAAAACCACCAGGCTCTCCGAAATCCACTACGGTATCTTTTAAACCGCCGGTACTGCGTACAACCGGTACCGTTCCATACCGCATGGCATACATCTGGTTGAGGCCGCAGGGCTCTACCCTGCTGGGCATCAAAATAAAATCGGCGCCAGCATACATCTGGTGAGCCAGTTTTTCATTGTACCCTATCTTTGAATTATAGTATCCCATAAAATAACCTCTCATATTGCTCAGTTGTTCTTCTATGGAAGTTGAGCCACTGCCAAGTATAAGGAAATTCATTTTACTTTCCAGGTGCGCAAGCGAATCGCTGATGGCTTGTGGCAACAGGTCTGCTGCCTTTTCATCAACCAGCCTTCCAATATAAATGAACAATGGCTTTTCAATATCAAGTTTAAAATCGTCGCAAAGTTTTTTCTTGTTGAGCTGTTTACCTGCTGTAACATCCTTAACAGTGAAATTATCAAGAATATAAGTATCCGTCCCCGGGTCCCATACCGTGGTATCAATGCCGTTAAGTATCCCGGTACATTTGCCCTGCTCATACTCAAATAATTTTTCTAGCCCATTGGCATCATACATCAGTTCTGCCATATAACTTGGGCTCACTGTGGTAACCCTTTGTGCACATTTGATGGCACATGCCAAAGGATTGATGGTTTTATCCCAATCCAATTTTCCCCATTGCCAGCTATCCCATTCAGGCAGGTAATCACTTTTATCCCAACTCATCCACCCCTGGTATTGGGCATTATGAATGGTAAGTACGGTTGGTATTGCTGCCAGGTGCCGGTAGTTAAAACAATGCTGCATCATGAATGGGATCAATCCTGTATGATGATCGTGTACATGTACAACATCGGGCTGGTGTTCCCAATTACCCAACCAATCCACTACGGCTATCTGGAATGCAGTAAATCTTTCCGTGTCATCTTCATAATTATAAACATTTTCCCGGTCGAGCAGGCCATAGATGTCAACACAGTAAAGGTCATATCCCAGTTTATTCGTTTTTTCTTTGATGATGGTATAATCAAACTGGTGCGGACCCATAACAAAATGCCCTTTGTGATCAACCACCCATTCATTGTCGTACAGGAACCTGGTACGGTGCATTGGCACTACTACTTTGGCGATATGCCCCAGCTGCTGCTGGTACTTTGGTAAGGCGCCAACCACATCAGCCAGCCCGCCAACTTTGGCATAAGGGTAACACTCTGCACTTACATGAATTATTTCCATCCTGATTACTTAATTACTGTTGGTAAGATTGCCAAGCTTTTATTCGGCTATATTAGTGCTTCAATTTACCAATCATTTCGATTCAAACCAATTCAAAATGAAAATTTTTTGCAATCGCTAATTTATTCTATTTTCAACCATTAAACTAACGAATATGCCAACTGAACAAAAAGATCTGATCAGTGATGATCTCAAACCAACTCAAATCCCAACTAATTACGGTGCCTTAGGAACATTGGTCACTGTTTTCTTTTTCTGGGGATTCATCGCTGCAGGTAACAGTGTATTTATTCCTTTTTGCAAACACTATTTCAACCTCGATCAATTTCAAAGCCAGCTGATAGATTTTGCTTTTTATACCGCCTACTATATCGGTGCATTGGTATTATTTGCTTACGGTGCATTTGGCGGCAAAGACCTGGTTGGCAAATGGGGTTACAAGAAAAGTATTGTTTACGGCCTGCTCTTTAGTGCACTGGGTGCAGCAGCAATGATCATTGCAGTTAATGCCAATACTTTTGCAGGAATGCTGGTAGGTTTATTTATTGTGGCCCTGGGTTTTTCATTGCAGCAAACAGCGGCACAACCATTTTCTATTTCATTGGGCGATCCTAAAACCGGTACCAGCCGTGTAAATCTTGGAGGCGGTGTCAATTCATTCGGTACCACCATTGGCCCAATCGTTGTTGCATTTGCCTTGTTTGGTACCACAGCCGCTATAACTGATGAAAAGATTGCTGCACTCAGTCTTAGTAAAGTGATCATCTTATACAGTTGTGTTGGTGCATTATTCATTGGCGCTGCAGCTTTATTTTATTTTTCAAAAAAAGTACCGGCAGGAGTTTTATTGGAAAAAACAGAGAATGCCAATAAAGCTTTATACACTTTATTGATCATGACGGGATTGCTCATCATAATGTTTGCGCCTGTTTTTAATAGCTACAAGACTGACCTTACCAATGCATCGGATATGGAAAAGCACGCTATGAATGCCTACAGGATAAAATGGTTGCTAGGCGCAATGGCTATCGTTGTTGTTGGGCTATTGGCAGCAAACCTCAGTGCAAAGAAAAACAATGCAGGCTGGGGCGCAATGCAATATCCCCAGCTAGTATTGGGGATGCTGGCCATCTTTGTTTATGTTGGCGTGGAAGTAGCCATCGGCAGTAATTTAAGCGAACTGATGAAACAAAAAGATTTTGGTGGTTTTCAGTCATCCCAATCTGCGCCATATATCTCTATGTACTGGGGAAGCTTAATGATTGGCAGATGGGCAGGTGCTGTAACCGCTTTTAAATTATCTGACCGTGCAAAATTATTGTTACAGATAATTGTTCCCCTCATTGCATTTGCAATAATCATCGGCGTTAACACCGTTGCGGATTACAACATGAAACCATTGTATTATTATGTGGTTTGCGTAGCTATACAGATCGCAGCTTTCTATTTCAGCAAAAATAAACCTGCAAGAACCTTACTACTCTTTGGTTTATTGGGGTTGGCAGGAATGGTGATCGGTACACAAACAACCGGCCTTGTAGCCACTTATGCTTTTTTAAGTGGTGGCCTGTTCTGTTCTATCATGTGGCCTTGTATATTTTCTTTGTCCATTGCAGGTTTGGGAAAATATACCACACAGGGCTCTGCCTTTTTGATCATGATGATATTGGGTGGAGGCATTATACCTCCTATACAGGGTAAACTGGCTGATGTGATCGGTATTCACCAATCCTATTGGGTGGCGGCAGTTTGCTTTGCCTACCTCGCATTTTTTGCAGTTGCAGTGAAAGGTATTCTCAAAAAACAGGGAATTGATTATGATGCAACAGATAATGCAGCAGGACATTAAAAAAATAATTTAAACCAGCATGATGCAGATGAATCAGCAGTTAGCAATTGGGATCGATATTGGCGGCACCAATACTGTCTTTGGATTGGTGGATGCCAGGGGAGATATCTTATACCGTGGTGCCATCTCTACAAAAAATAATGATACCATTGATAAATTCATTGATGCACTTTACAATGCCATCATCCCTGCCATTGAAAAAGTTGGCGGAAAGGATAAGATAAAAGGGATCGGTATCGGCGCACCAAATGGTAATTATTATAAGGGCACGATCGAATATGCTCCCAACCTGCAATGGAAGGGGATCATCCCTTTGGCAGAACTGGCTTCCAAAAAATTCGGTGTGCCTGCTGCACTCACCAATGATGCTAATGCAGCTGCTGTTGGCGAAATGATGTATGGTGCTGCAAAAGGCATGAAGGATTTTATCATGATCACATTGGGTACTGGTGTGGGAAGCGGTATTGTAGCCAACGGGCAATTAATTTACGGGCATGATGGGTTTGCCGGCGAACTGGGGCATACCATCATCATTCCCAATGGAAGATTACATTGGGGAACTGGGAGTCATGGTTCACTGGAAGCCTACGCCTCGGCAACCGGGGTAGTATTAACCGCACAGGAGTTCCTTGCAAGCGATGCTGGTGCATCCAGTATTTTGAAAAAGATACCTGCCGATAAATTAGATGCTAAAACCATTTATGAAGCAGCTGTTAAAAAAGATAAATTGGCGCTCGACGTTTATAATTTTACAGGTAAGGTACTTGGACAAGCGCTGGCCAATTTTATTATGTTCAGCAGCCCGGAAGCCATTATTTTATTCGGCGGACTTACCAAGGCCGGCGACCTCATCATAACGCCTACGCGTACACACATGGAAGAAAACCTGTTGCCCATATTTCAAAATAAGGTAAAATTAATTTTCAGCCAGTTGAATGAATCAGATGCTGCGATACTTGGGGCCAGTGCATTGGTTTGGGAGATTAAGCATTGATGTGCAGATAGGTAAATGTGCAGATGTGCAAATATGTAGATGTGTAGATCTTTTTATAGAATATAATCAACAGGTTATTAATGAGTCTTTATTAAAAACACCGCAGGCACAGGCCGCTCCACCCCTTTTTCACTTGGCTTTATTGTTTCTTTCCCATTGATGAGCAGGCAACTGCTGCCCCCACCATCTAAATTCAATGCTTCAACGCAACCAAGTCCTTTCAATAGTACTGCCTCCTGTGTTAATGTAGCTCCTTCGGCAATACCCTGGAACCGCCCTTCAATGGCCATTACAATCAGCCTGCCGTCGCCGGTATAACCCATACAGGTACGTGGATGTTTATCATTGATGGCTTTACCGGTAAATTTTAATTCTTCTTCATTAGTGATTTTAACCGCTCCGGCTTGCAGCAATACCGGGCCACCACCAACTGCTGTATGCATTTTCCATTTTTTAAAATCCAGTTCATTCTTATTTTTTAAATACGGGAATCCCGGATTTAAAACAGAATCTTTGATAGCTTTTGCAGCAGGAACCTCACTGGCATAAGCATATTTTTTCGATGAATCAGTCAGCAGCCAGGCTACATCAGCCCTACGTTTTTTATCAATACCAAGCGCACTTCCCAATGCATGCCTGTATTGAAAAGTATCTTTACCCCTCATAGGGATACTATTGGTATTGAATGCAAGCAGTTTGCCATCCCTGATCACCACATTCAGGCTGCGGTTGGTTTCATAACTGAAGAAGGTACAGTTAACCACCAATAAAGCATGCTCATCTCTTTCAAAGAATTTTATTGGCGTTAATCGCCTGTCACGACTGGTATCCACCGTAAAATCCAACTGTTTGTCTTTTAACAGGGCTTCAGCATAATATGCAATGAATGGTTTACCATCCAGTGAATCTGTCGTTTTATAAACATGTACTGATGCGGGTAAGGGGCCAAATGCCGTATCAACATTTATCCATTTTAATTGGCATAATGCCGGTAAGGGCAAGAAGATGGCCCCAAACAAGAATATTTTGCAACAAAGTTTTCCGCAGAACGTCATATTAATAAATTTATCTGTCAATATTAACCAGGGCCGTAATAAAAAATTGGCACATTTACACAACTCACTCCGCTTTTTCTTCAATTCACTCCTTTATGGTTGATTCATCATATAACCTGTTGTAGCATTGTGTATCAAATCTAATAATTAAACTATTAATTACTTATTTAAATCTAAAGACATGAAAATTTTAAAAACACTTACTGCAATGGCGCTTAGCCTTACAGTGATAAGCACACAGGCCCAGACTGAAATTCCACAGGGATTCACCAAGGGATCTATTGTACTGGCAGATGGCAGCAGTTTATCCGGTTACCTGAAAGACAATATCCTCCGGGATGCTTCGGTTACTTTATTTACAGAAGCCACCAAGGCAAGGAAGGATTATGATGGAAGCAATCTTAATGCTGTACAACTGAACAACACAACATACACTTGTATAAGAGGCGATTTTTTTAAAGTAGTAAGCCAGGGCGAATTGAGTTTTTTACAAAAATCAAGCGATGCTTCCGGCAAGACAAGTTATAACGGGCTCGAAAATGCATTCATAAACGGTACAGAAGGCAAGCCAGGCGACTATTTTATTTACAATAACAATACCAGGGAATTAAAGAGGGTATCTAAAAAAAATGTTGATGCAGTTGCGGCCAGTTTTTTTGCCGGTTGCACAGCAGCTATTGAAAAAGCAAAAACTGTAAATGGTGATATCGCTAAAGTAAAAGATGCGGTTGAACTGTATAACAATCGTACTAAATAATATGCTGTAGCAGCACTAACAATATATTACACGAATTACACGGATTGATAAGCGTTCGGGCTTAATCCGTGTAATTCGTTTCAGTTGGTGCAATTGCCCCGACCTGGTTTGGCACTGATTTTATATCTTTAATGTATGAGGAGAACAAATTGCAGGATAGGATTCGATGACAGGATACTGGTATTGATCATGATACCGGTTCTTGCTTTTATCATACCCATCGTATTCTCGGGGATGCGGTTCAGCCACCCACCCTATTATGTGCCGAAAGCATATTTAACTACATTGTTCTCTACAACCATCATCTGGATCGGTAACCGGGGTATACTGGTATGGGCCCGTAAAAAATATCCTCAATTTGCACAAGTACGCAAAAGGCTGTTGGTGCAATCGCTGGTAATGCTGGTCTTCACTTTAGTGGCTACCAATGGCCTTGGTTATTTTCTTCACGATTATTGTGATGTTGTTAATGCCGGCGGAATTGTTGTACAAACAATGGCAGATAAAATAATCAACTACAATAATGCGGCGATCTTTTGTTCGCTTACGGTTGTGGCCATTTATGAAAGTTTTTATTTTATCAATGAATTACGGAAATCCGTAGAAGAAAAAGAACTATTGAAAAGAGAAAGCCTCAATGCACAGATCAGCGCTTTAAAGACCCAGGTGAACCCGCATTTTTTGTTCAATAACCTGAATACGCTGTGTGCGATCATCCCCGATAATCCGAAGCAGGCCGTTGATTTCGTAGAGCAGTTATCCAAAGTGTACCGCCATATTCTTGAAGTAAAAGATGAACAAAGTATTTTGGTGAAAGACGAACTGGATGTATTAAAGGCTTATGCATTTTTACTGAAGACACGTTTTGGCAATAACCTTGACATAGTGATTGACGTACCGGAAGAGAAATTGCAAAACAGGATCGTTCCCCTTTCCCTGCAGATATTGATGGAAAATGCCATCAAACACAATATTGTTTCGGCCGAAAAACCACTTCAGGTAAAAGTATTTGTAAAAGATGGAAACCTGGTGATAAGCAATAACCTGCAAATGAAGAACCAGGTGAATGAATCCACAGGTATCGGGCTTGACAATATCCGTAACCGTTATAGATTGTTAGGTGATAAAGAGGTAAAAGTGACAGAGAACGAAAACAGCTTTACCGTTTCAATACCATTATTACAAAATTAATATGCAGGTACTGATCATTGAAGACGAAGCACCGGCAGCCAGCAGGCTTGCGAAGTTGCTGCAAAATATCAGCGATGAGATCACTGTTGTGACCAGGCTGGACAGTATTGAATCCAGTGTAAAATTCCTGCGATCTGCTGAAAACATTGATCTTATTTTCATGGACATTCAGCTTGCTGACGGGCTCAGCTTTGATATCTTTCAACAGGCAACCATTACAACACCTGTAATTTTCACCACTGCATTTGACCAGTACACGCTTAAAGCATTTAAAGTGAACAGCATTGATTATTTGCTGAAACCCATTGATGAAAAAGAATTGCAGCAGGCCGTAGCGAAATACCGGCAATTGTACAATAAAAGTAGTGTCGATTTTTCGGAGAAGATCATGAAACTGATGCAGGAAATGAATGTAACAAAATACAAAGAACGCCTGCTGATAAAGAGAGGACAACAACTCAGTTACCTCAAAACTCAATCCACCGCTTACTGTTATGCCGATGGCAAACTTTGTTATGCTGTTGATTTTACCGGTAATAAATTTTTATTGGAGACCAACTTGTCACAATTAGAAGAGCAGTTGAACGCTCATAATTTTTATCGCATCAACCGGCACTTGCTGGTAAATATAGAAGCTGTTAAAAAAGTGCATACCTGGCTTGGAGGGAGATTAAAAATTGAAATTTTGCCAGTCACCACCGCAGAAACAGTCGTAAGCAGGGAAAGGGTGAATGGGTTTAAGGAATGGCTGGGGCAGTGAACAGTTTAAAGTTGTAAAGCCAAAAGCTTAGCAACTTTGCATTGAAAAATTATCAGCGATGCACTTCTTTCTCTTCCTCCCATTTACTCCTCCCATAACCCGCTATCACATGTTTTTCTGAATGATAAGAAGAACGGACCAACGGACCGCTTTCAACATAATCGAAGCCTAGTTGGTAACCCATTTCCCGGAATTCGGCAAATTCATCGGGATGTACAAAACGTACAACAGGTAAATGTTTTTTAGTAGGTTGAAGATACTGTCCGATGGTGACTACATCAACATTACTGGCCATGAGGTCTTTTAAAGTCTGTATCACTTCTTCTTTTTCTTCCCCAAGCCCCAGCATAATGCCGCTCTTCGTGCGCATGCCAGCTGCTTTCAATATTTTTAAAGTTTCCATACTTTGCCAGTACTTGGCCTGTATGCGTACCTGTTTGGTAAGGCGTTCGGTGGTTTCAATATTATGGCTCACCACTTCGGGTGCTGCATCAATGATGCGTTGAATATTTTCGCGCTCTGCTTTAAAATCAGGGATAAGTGTTTCCAGTGTAGTGGAGGGATTGAGTGCTTTAACCGCTTTGATGGTATTTTGCCAAATGATACTGCCACCATCGGGTAGTTCATCCCTGTCGACAGAAGTAATTACCGCATGCTTTACCTTCATCAGGTTAATGGCTTCGGCTACGCGTTGGGGTTCGTCCCAATCAACTTCCAGTGGGCGGCCGGTGGCAACATTACAAAAACCACAGCTGCGGGTACAGATATTTCCGAGTATCATAAAAGTTGCCGTGCCCTCGCCCCAGCATTCACCCATATTGGGGCAGTTACCGCTTTCGCAGATGGTATGCAGTTTATGGGTATCCACCAGGCTGCGTACATGGCGGTATTCTTCACCAATGGGTAACTTAACCCTTAGCCAGTTGGGTTTAGTGATCCCGTTAGTTACCGGGGGCTGTTCAATTATTCCATCTATTACGGGTAATGCTGTCATTGATATTAAATTATCGGCCTCTGGTTATTTCTTTCGTTTTCCAAATATCAACGAAAAGTAGGCTGAAAAGAAAAATTGCTTTTGTTTGTTATAAAGCATTTGCGGAATCTTTTTGGAATAGAATTCTCCGCAAAGCCCCACTTCAATCGCATTGATCATTTCATTATAACTGCCATAATCAAAACGCAGGGCCGGTTTAATATATACACCCGGTGTTAATTTTAATCCATTCCACCCTTTGCTAAAACCCGGGCCACCATAATAAGGCCCGTTCACAAACAATAAACTATCCGGTGAATCGTATTTTACATAAGTGGGAACACCGGCTTTATCCACCTGTATTTCATAGGGCCTTAATAATCCAACACAGAGTCCTCCTCCCACATTAGCCGTTAGCCTTACCCCGTTCTTATTACTTTTATTTCCCAATAAAAATTGTTGCTGCACGCCCAGTTTAATGGGATAAAAGAAATTTAGTTTACCATAAATGATGGGAGACGATGGTGCATTGGGATTGGATTGTTTTTCTTCTTTCTGGTGCTTACGTTCACTGATCTCCAACTGGAACAGGGTTGCTTTTTTCACTGATTTAGCGATGCCTTTTTCTACAAATACACCATAACCGTCAGAGAGCAGTTTTATGCCGGCTGCAAAATGTTTTTTATGTGCAACCACTCCCTCCTCTTCCAGGCGAGCCATTGCATTAATCCGCTCACGCTTTTCTTCCTTACGGCTCTTGGTTTGCTTTTTTGTTTGCTGTGCCACCGCTGTCAAGGAAAGGGTGAACGCTGCAAAAAGAAATAATAGTTGCTTCATGTAGACTGTTTACTAGCGTAAATTTAATGCAAAAATAGGATGTACTGTCTAAATGATGATACATTTGCAGTAAGAACTGCTGCATTTTACCATAATAATAAACCCTAACAACTAAAATTTAACAAATGACTGCTTCAATTGTTTACAAAGGCCAGTTAAGGTGTGAATGTACACACTTGCAGAGTGGTACCGTTATTGAGACCGATGCTCCAACCGATAACCGGGGCAAGGGAGAACGTTTCAGTCCCACTGATACCCTATGCGTGGCACTGGCAACTTGTGTTGTGACCACCATGGCTTTAAAAGCCAATGATATGCAAATTGAATTGTCGGGTACTTCCATTGCTGTAACAAAACATATGTTGAGTGAGCCCCGCAGGATTGGAAAGATCGATGTTATCCTGCATATTCCTGCTGCTGATGTGACTGAAAAAGACCGGGTTATTTTACAACGGGTTGGTGATCATTGCCCGGTGGCAAAAAGTTTGCATCCCAACCTGGAAGTGAATATTGAGTACCATTGGGGATGATTTGGTGAATGCAGCCTAAAATTTGAATCACTGATTTTTTAGTGACTATTCACGCCAGCATCAATTTGTTCCCTACCGCACATTCCAGGCAACGCTTCTTATCACAATATTCATTTTTCAATTGAAGCAGGGCCTGTGAGTCGAAGGCATTTTTAATGGGAATGCCCAATGTTTCAAAACCTTTGATGACATTATTTTTTTCGGCCTTTATTTCTTCCAGCCACTCAAACGCTTTGTGTTTGTATGCTTCTTCATCCTGGTGCCTACCATAGGCAAAAACCATCGGGATAATGGTATTGATAAGGATATTATCCGTCATTTGCCGGCCCAGTTTTTTCTTTTTAAATGCAGCAACCTCTTCAAATACATAATGGTAATGCCAGTAATCGCTGGCGGTAATATTCAGCAGGTTTTTGATAGGCTTTAATGCAACAGCTTCTTTTATTTTTGAAAATAAATGTTCCGTATCATGAATGAGCATGGCCAATTGTGCAAGCCTTACTGTAGGGAAATTTAAAGGTCGCATTCTTAGAAATTGGAGTGATGAGGGAATTGCCTTCAGGGCATATTTCTTTTTAAGAAACCGATATTCTTTCTGTAATAATTTTGGATAATCTTCTTCAAATATAGTGTCAAGCAAACCGGCCTGGCCAAATAACAAAGCTTCCAGTTGATGAATTTTATTTTTATGTTTTGATAATACGGTCACCGGAACAGATTCTGCAATGGACAGGAAAGCCTCGGTGTTGACTTTTAATCCAAAATTT
>JAYWAN010000194.1:0-9264 GCA_043782405.1 Chitinophagaceae bacterium | reverse complement strand
TTTGACCATTTTTATTGGGGCAATATTTCGGCGAAGGCCGCTGCGCTGATCAATAATTTATAATGAATTAAATTTAACCTTTGCAACCAACCTATCATTAACTTACGGCAATGAAATTATTGATCACCGGTTTTACAGGATTTGTAAGTGCGCATTTTTTAGCACTACTCAATACCCTTGAGCCCGGTGCCGAGGTATTAGGCGTTGATAAGATTTCTCCGGGTACTGATTACAGTACTTATCCCAATCTTATCATAAGTTTTAAAGATATTGACCTGTTGGATAAACAGGCAGTAGAAGAAATGTTGCTTGATTTTAAACCCGGCTATATCCTGCACCTTGCTTCGGTGAGCAGTGTGGCACAAAGCTGGCAAACACCGCTGGATAGTTTTTTTAATAACACCAATATTTTTCTAACCCTTGTTGAGCAGGTAAGGGTGAATAAGATCGGATGCCGCATTTTATCGGTGGGTTCTTCTGAAGAATATGGCGAAGTGGAGGAGAAAGACCTGCCACTCACCGAAGAACATGCTTTAAATCCTTTGAGCCCTTATGCAGTAGCCAGGGTTTCGCAGGAAATGCTCTCGAAAATATATGCCGATGGTTTTAACCAAGATATCATTATCACCCGGTCTTTTAATCATATCGGCCCCGGGCAAAAAGATAGTTTTGTTATTTCTTCCTTCGCCAAACAACTGGTGCAACTGGCAAAAAATAATACTACGGGCAATACCATCACCACCGGCGACCTCTCTATTGTACGCGATTTCCTTGATGTAAGGGATGTGGTAAAAGCCTATTATGCTTTATTGAAGAAGGGCCGCAAGGGGGAAGTGTACAATATCTGTTCGGGCAATGGCATCGTTTTAAAAGACCTTGTGGTAAAAATGAGTGAGCTCCTTAAACTGGATATTACCATAAAAGAAGATCCACAACTGTTACGGCCAAACGAAAATAAAAAGATCATCGGTTCTTACCGGAAAATAAAAACTGCATTGGGCTGGCAGCCTGAAATCCCATTGGAGAAAAGCCTTGCCGATATCATTGACTACTGGCAGCAAAAAAACGATTGAATCAATTTCCCGCAGCCACTTTACTGATCGTTTGCCAAAGCAGTAGCGCAGTTTTATCCCAGGAGAATAATTGTTTTTGGAGAGCCCCTTTTTCTATTAACCTGTTGCGCAATTCATCATTTCCATATAACTGTTCCATCCCCGCTGCTATATTCTCTACATGGAAGGGATCAACCAGTATTGTTGCATCACCCGCAACTTCAGGCATGGAAGTAACATTGGAACAGATAACGGGAATACTGCTCTGCATGGCTTCAACAATGGGCAGGCCGAAACCTTCAAATATGGGTACAAAGCTCAACGCAAATGCTGCACCCAATACCTGCTGCAGGTCGGCATCGCTTAGGCGGCCCGTAAAAATAATATCATCCTTATAGGCACTGGTGGTATAGGTTTGTTCTATCTCCGACTTGCTCCATAAAATAGACCCTGCCAGTAAAAGTTTTGTATCTGCACCAGTATGCTGCTTGAACAAATCAAAGGCGGCTATCAAACGATTGATATTTTTTCGCGGATGCATGGAACCCACGAAAAAGAAGTAGGGCTTACCGTTAGACCATTTATTTCTTGTCTCCCCCACTTCTGCGGCGGTAAGCGGGCAAAAATTACTGTTGATGCCGCATGACACGTTATCAATTTTAGCCGGATCTATCTTATAAAAATCAGCAATATCCTGTTTACTGTATTCCGAAATGGTGGCGATGCGCCTGGCTTTGCGGGCAAATCGTTTAAAGAAGAAACGAAAATAAAGGCGGTTCTGCAATTTCAGGTCTTCGGGTTTGTGTTCAAAATTTATATCGTAAATGATGGGGACCTGTTTGCAGCCGGAGAGCAGGCTTAAAAAGCCTTCAGCCGAAACGAATACATCGGGTTTGTGTTTACGCAGGAAGAAGGGCAAAATAAATTCCATGTAAAAAACATACAACAGGGGATGCCTTAGTGCAGGAAAAATATGGTGTTTAGATACGTTACTAAAATCGAAATAATCTTCCGTGAAATTCTTATCACACAAAATAAGGAACTGCACTTCGGGGTGGGCCTTGATGATCCTCGAAATTGCATTGATAGTGAAATACCCTATCCCATCAGTCTGCTTATTTCTTAATATCCAGCAATTGATTGCTATTTTCATAATTAATTTAAACTATTTTTACCACCTGAACGGGTTTCATTTATACAAAAAAAAGGAAAATTATCGGCATATATGAAAACAGCTTTAATTACAGGTATTACAGGACAGGATGGAGCTTACCTGGCAGAGTTATTATTAAGCAAGGGATACTTTGTGCACGGCATACGCAGGAGGAGTTCATTGATGAATACCCAGCGCATTGACCACCTTGTATTCGACAAAACCATTGCCGATCGTTTTCGTTTACACTATGGCGATCTTACCGATTCCAGCAGTATCGTAAGGATCATCCAGCAAACACAGCCCGACGAAATCTATAACCTTGCCGCACAAAGCCATGTACAGGTTAGTTTTAATACACCCGAATATACGGCCAATGCAGATGGTACCGGTGTGCTTAGAATACTTGAAGCCATCAGGATATTAGGACTGGAAAAGAAAACACGTTTTTACCAGGCTTCCACATCCGAACTTTATGGTAAAGTGCAGGAGATCCCTCAAAATGAAAAGACGCCATTCTATCCACGTTCGCCTTATGGTGTTGCAAAATTATACGGTTACTGGATTACGGTAAATTTCCGCGAAGCTTATGATATGTATGCGGTGAACGGGATCTTATTCAATCACGAGAGCCCGCTAAGAAGTGAGAATTTTGTTACCCGTAAGATAACCATCGGTGTTGCACAGATCGCATTGGGAAAAGACGCCGTTCTTTTATTGGGTAATATGGATGCAAAGAGGGATTGGGGCCATGCAAAAGATTATGTAGAAGGTATGTGGCTGATGCTGCAACAGGACAGTCCCGAAGACTATGTATTGGCAACCGGCGTAACAACCACCGTAAGAGATTTTGTGCGCATGGCTTTTGCTGAAGTGGGTATTGAGATAAGTTTTTCGGGTGCCGGTGAAGATGAAAAAGGGTTTATAAGTAAATGTAATAACCCACTGTATAATGTAGCTGTAGGAAAACAGGTAGTGGGTGTTGATCCAAGGTATTTCAGGCCGGCAGAAGTGGAACTGCTGATCGGTGATGCAACAAAAGCGAAAACAAAACTGGGCTGGCAACCAAAGTACGACCTGCCGATGCTGGTGAAAGAAATGATGGAAAGGGAATTAAAATCTCCGGCCAGGGATATGAAATAAAGAAAGATACTCTTCCTGTTGAGCCTGCCTCGTGGTATCAGCAGGAACTCACTTGCCCTTTCGCTTAAACGATTGTTTTAACCACTGGATGGGTTTATGCAATCGCAGGTCATATTTTACAAGATGGTATTTTTTTGAACTTATCCATTTTTTAAATACATAAAAGTATAATCCTGCCTTTTCCAAAAATCCTAATTTCTTTGTCCTGGAAATATATTTGAAGTAATGAAAAAGGTATTTAGTGAAGAATAAATTCCTGTCCCAGAAACTGGAATTCCTGCTCATCACTTTGATGTAACTTTCCATTGATACACTTGCCTGTTGAGGGTGCAGGTAAGAAGTGAGTCCAATGGCAGAACTGTCTATATACAGGTCGCCGAATTCCAATAATTCGATCACCAAAAAAACATCTGCCCCAAAAACCTGGGCTGTATAAGACCTGCATTTTTTAAGTGCTTCCAGTTCCATCAATGAATAGAAAAAAACATTGATCTCGTTGAAGGTGTAATCAATTACTTTCCTGAATTTTATTTTATTGGTACAGCCGATGGTATCAGGCAAAAATTTCGGTTGTGCCACAGCGTTATCACGCAGGTCAATGATGTTACATTGCAAAGAGGAAAGCACGGCCGTGCTGTTTTGCAGGAACCCGTTTACCGACCGTTCAATGGTAATGGGCGAAAAATCATCATCGTCTGCCGCCCACATGAAATATTTACCCGTTGCCTGTTCCAGTACAAAACTGAAATTAGGCAGGGCGCCGATATTGACGGGTTGTTTGAAGAATTTTACCCGGGGATCCTTATTGCGGTATTCATTCACAAGGTCATCAACCACATTACCGGGGGTGG
This sequence comes from Chitinophagaceae bacterium, assembly GCA_043782405.1. Taxonomy (GTDB): domain Bacteria; phylum Bacteroidota; class Bacteroidia; order Chitinophagales; family Chitinophagaceae; genus Ferruginibacter. Next base: position 5,065 of record JAYWAN010000194.1, on the reverse strand, counting down.
CATTATCAGATACGATCAATTCAATGTTCTTATAGCTTTGGTTAAGCATACTATCCAGTAATTTCCTTAACCCTTCGGGCCTGTTGTACGTAGGTATTCCAATAGATACCAATGGCAGTTCCATGTGTTTATTTTACTCTTTTTAGATAGCCGCCCGGTGCAACACTCACTAAAAGCTTATGATCGATCGCATGATCAATAGTGAAATCGGTATTTGTTTTTAAGAATTCATTCACTGCAGTCTTTGGATTATCACCAACGGTCCAGGGCCTGTCGGCATAAAGATCAGCAGGAAGGTCTTCCACCACCGTATCGAAAGCAACAAGGTAGGAACCGACGGTTACAAATGGTGAATACAATTCCAGTTCTTTCAGCACATGTGCATGGGTATGATTGGAATCGAGGCAAACCATCACCGTCTGTTTTCCGGCTGCGTGTGGTTTTATCTGTTCAATGATATCGGTGCTGATGGCCGATCCTTCGATCATCTTTATGCGTTTAAACATCGGGTGCTTTTCTATTTCGGCACGGTTATGCGAACGGATATCGATATCAATGCCCAGCACTTCGCCCTTACCGATCAGTTCCAGTATGGATGCATAATAGATCAATGAACCGCCATGGGCAATACCCGTTTCAATGATGAGGTCGGGCTTGATGTCCCAGATGATCTCCTGCATGGCGATCATATCTTGCGGGTACTGGATGATGGGGCGGCCCATCCAGGTAAAATTATAGGAATAACCCGAACGGATAGTTGCATCTGTAAACGCATTGCTTACCTGCAGTAACTGCTCGTTTTTTCCCTGTGATTCAATTCTTTTTTTACATTCTTCCTTATACGCTTCTACCGGGTTCATGCTGTTATTTTTAAAGTGTGATCAGGTTAATATTCAATGGTGCCGTTACGGCCTTGATCTCGTCAATATAGTTAATGTTCATTACAATAACATTTTCTATCCCTTCTGCTGCAAGTTCTTCAGGCCGGATAATATAATGGCCGGTGCCACCAACATAGCGGTGCTGTTTTTTAGGATTGATGTCCACCACACATTTTATCTTTGTGCAATGCTTATCCAGCAGGTTTAAAAAGGTAGAGCCCTTTGCGCCTACTCCCCAGATGGCCACATTATTTAAACCGCTGATCAATTCATCATATTGCCTGATCTTATCAGTGAATTTTACTTCGTAGGGTTTTACCGGTAAGATATCAAGTTTGTCTTTTACATCCCCCAGGTCGGCGATGACATAAATATATTGGCCGTTAAAAAAATGGCCGCCCACACTTTTTGTAAAAAGGTTTTGCAGAGTTGCCAAAGTAAAATAATTACAGTGCTCATAAAAAATGTCTTCCGTGGCATTGTTGGCCATTATCCATTCAAAAGTGGGTACTTCAAAATAAACCTTACCCTTATGCTTATTCGCTGCTGCAATTGTTTTAATGAAATGGAAAGGTGCCCCAATATGTTCCAGTGTGTGCCGGAGGATGATGAACCCGGCGCCGATATCGGAATATTTCTCAGAGAAGAAATCCTTTACCACTTTAGGTGAATGTCCCTCGTAGGTAGGATCAAACCCGGTAACATCAACACCCCTGTCCAGCAGCATATCCATGAAATAAGCCTTACCGCAACCGATCTCCACCACTTTCTGATCCAATACATGATTGTCCTGCATGATACTGATCACATTTTCAAGGTGCCTGCGAAAGTAAGCCGAGTTGCTTTGTTCATTCTGGTAATGCATATCATAATCGATGATGGAATCGGTGAAGTTGGCGCTGAAAACAAAACCATTGTCGAGCGACTGGGCCAATATCACATCAATACAGGGAGCATCAACCGCCAGTTCCCTGGTAGGATATACTTTGTTTTGTATAAGGGGAACCGACTTTTGCTCGTAGATGACCTTTACATTAGTACTACCTGTTAACGGACACTTAATCATTACTTACTATAGATTTTAATTTACTGTTATCGCCCCAAAAACGCATCGGTTCATAATCGGAATAGGGATAGTATCCCAGGTTGAGCGAAATATTTTTATTCCTTTCTTTTAAATATTCCTCCACCAGTTGCTTCACACTAACCGGTATGCCACTGCAACAATTAATGATACCATTGATCTTATTTTGCAGGGCGATGTCGACAATATATTCCGCCATTTTCTCCACCGGCAAATAATCCCTTACCTGTTCTCCCCCACTCATATTAAAAGTTGCATCGCCATTGGCCAGGGCCTTATCCAGCTGCGAAAATAAGGAATTCGGATTTTGTCCCTGCCCATACATATAAAACAGCCGCACCCATTTTAAATTCAAACTGGTTTTGTGGCTGGCTTCTTCCAATGCTTTTCTTAATGAATCCTTCGCGATGGCATAGGCATTTGAAGGCATTGCTGGCATGTTCTCCTGCAGTGCGCCTTCCTGCATACCATATTCAAAACAGGTACCGGTTACTGTAAGGTCGGTGAGGCCGTTACTGATAAGGTTTTGAAGGAAAGCCAAATGGCGTGGCAGGTTTTCTTCCGTGTGAAAACCGGCTTTATAATTCGGCAGGCCTTCCCAGGCAAGATGTATCACCGCAGCAGGGGTATCAAAGAATGACAGGTAATCGATACTGTTATCAAATGCTTTCAGGTTGAAAGGGATATAATTCACCTGCGAAAACCAGGAAGCTTTTCTCGCTCCTGCTTCATTGGAAGACGTAGCGGTCACTTTGCAATTATTCTCTAATAATTCCTTGATCACATAATTGCCGATGAAGCCGGTAGCTCCTGTAACTAATATCTTCATACCTCTTTAATGGTGAAATATTTTCAATGTACCTGCAGGTAACAGGCACCGCTCTTGCTTAATCCCCTATAACGACATAGGATATGCGGGGTTCAAAGGGGAACCTTTGCACTTTAAGTTCATTGATCTTAAAATATTCCATCACGGCTAATGTTTCGCCCGGGAATGCTTCTTCATTCAATTCATCAAAAACGATGATACCACCTTTGCATACTCTGGGTGCAAAACATTCCAGCGCAACTTTTGTAGGCTGGTAAATGTCGAAATCGAGGTAGAGACAGCTGATGATCAAATGCGGATAATCCTGCAGGAATTTTTTACTGGTCTCTTCAAAATCACCTTTGATCACACTCACTTTGGGAAAATGATTCAAGAAACGGTTCTTATTGTAAACATCGATACAATTCAAAAGATCCTGGTAAGCATCCGGTGCCGAGAACCCGCCTTCTTTTAAATGAGCAGACTTGCGGTCGGACAATCCTGCTTTGTCCTGTGTAGCAATGCTGGGAAAGCCCGTGAATGTATCGAAACCAAATATCCTTCTTTGAAAATTATAAGGTTCAAGGATGGTGCTGATATTGGCAAATGACATTAAGCCACCGCCAAATAAAACCCCGCACTCCACGATCGACCCCTGTATGTTCTGTATCAGTTTAAATATCTCGTAACGTGCAAGAAATCTTGCAAGGTTTTGCCGGGGAACATATTTGCCGAAATTTTCCAGCTTCTCTGTGGAAGAACCGGGGCTCCCGTTAAAATAATTCTCCAGCGCTTCCCTGTAAGAATAGTCATTGCTTGATTGCGTGACCGGATCATGCATGACCGGGGAAGTTTCTTTTTGATTACTCATACTTATTATTTAGGATAGTGTTAATTGAGATAGTCATTAATTATTTTTTCATCGATCTTTTCATAACCGACTGTGCCAATAAAATCCTGCAGCGTGGTACCGGTGGCATTGTTATCAATATTCTTTGAACCCTTTTTTTGCCGGAGGTCATCCAGGTTAATGGTGCGGAAATCAACGCTGAACCTTGTTTTTCCGGAAGTATTGGCGGCAGTGGCGTGTAAATGCGACGCGGAAAAAAGCATCACATCACCTGCAGATAACACATACCTTGTTTCTGCAACGTTATCCACTTCTTCTAGCGGTAAGGGGTGCTTGCGAACGTCGGTGCTTGTCTGGCTGGTTGCCATCACCCTGCCCTGGTTGCACCATTCTTCATAATTAAACTCATTGGACGAGTTTTTTATTACACGGTCCCAGTAACCGGGGTAAATAGACATGGTATTCTCCGGCGTAAGGTTGTATACCGGTAACCACCAGTTCACCTGTGCTTCGGGGCTCGAATACCAGGTATCACGGTGTGCCTTATACGCATACCCAACACCTGCCGTTAAGAATTTATCGGATGTAACCACTCTCAGCCTTGGAACATCGAAATATGTTGTTGCGCCATCGCAGTTGAATTCAGACAGCAGTTCTTTGATCAGTTCTTTCGTTACAGCACTGTTGGTGAAGTTTGATTTAAGCGGGGAAACAAGCGTGATGAATTCTTCAACCGGCATCCGGTATTGTGCCGTTTCGGGCTCGCTGCCTAGTACGGATACGATCAGTGCATTGGCATGATCGATCAGGTTCTTTAATGCCTGCGACTGCGCATACACAATAAAATCACCATCAAATAAAAGCTGGCGGCGGGTGATGTCATCGATCTTAGGGTTGAACCTGATAATATTCATAGTGCTTATTTAAATTGATCCTCTTGTTTAAAATACCCTCAACTCTGGTACGGCAATTACAAAGCGCCCTCCCCATTCTTTGATATAAGAAAGTTGCCCGGCAATTTCTTCTTTCAAATTCCAGGGCAAAATTAAAACAAAATCCGGCTGGTTGGCCTTAAGGTGGGCTTCATTTACAACCGGTATATGGCTGGCGGGTAAAAATTTATCCTGCTTATGCGGGTTAGCATCCACCACAAAACTTACCAGGTCGTTCTTGATGCCGCAGTAATTCAGGAGGGTATTACCTTTTGCAGCTGCACCATAAGCTGCCACTTTCTTGTTGGCACGTTTTTGCTGAACAAGAAAATCAGTAAGGTCTAATTTTACCTTTAATGCTTTTTGCTGAAAATTCTCATAATAAGCCATCGTATTTAACCCCCTGTCCATTTCCTTTTGCAACAGTTTCGCTACGTTTTCAGACACGGCTTTGGTTTCGTCTTCGGCATGCTTTGCATAAATACGTAAGGAGCCTCCGTGTGTTGGGAT
>JAYWAN010000193.1:0-9274 GCA_043782405.1 Chitinophagaceae bacterium | reverse complement strand
AAACCTTTAACTACTAAAATGAAAAAAATATTTTTTTCGTCGTTCTTCTTATTTTTATTCAATTACTGCTTTACCCAAACGGCTATTGATCCGGCCAGTATTGATATTGTAAGAGACTCTTTTGGTGTGCCCCATATCTTTGCAAAGACCGATGCAGCAGTTGCTTACGGACTTGCTTGGGCCGAAGCCGAAGACGATTTTAAAAGCATGCAGGAAGTGGTGTTGCCTGCCAAAGGATTAATGGGTAAAGTAATGGGCAAAAAAGGTGCAGCCGGCGATTATGCTTTCGCCTTATTCCGCTGCAGGGAAATAACAGAAGAAAAATGGAATACACTTTCTCCCGAATTCATGCAATTAATTGATGGCTATGTACAGGGCCTCAATAAATATGCGGCTACGCATCCCGAAGAAGTTCTAAATAAAAAATTATTCCCCGTCACGCTGAAAGAATATGTATCTACATCTGTACTTGCACTTACGGTATTCAATGGCGCAGATGCTGCCATGCTTCGGATATTTAACAACAGCGAATGGGAAGTACCTGAATTAAATAAGAAAGGAAGTAATTCTTCAGCTGTTCATCCCTCAAAAACCGCCACTGGCGAAGCCTTTCTCCTCATCAACGCCCATCAACCCAATACCGGCCCACAGGCTTTTTACGAAGCGCAGCTCTGCAGCGAAGAAGGATTAAATATTTTAGGCGGATTACTGGCAGGCGGCCCATGCATCTTACATGGTGTAAATGAATACCTGGGATGGGCACATACGGTAAACTTTTGTGACAGGATGGATGAATACCAGTTAGAAATGAATCCTGATAATCCTTTACAATATAAATTCGATGGAGAATGGGTAAACCTGGAAGTAAAAACCGTCAGGCTGAAAATAAAAGGGATCCCCATTACCATCAAAAGGAAGGTTTACTGGAGCAGGTATGGCGCAACGATGAAGAACAAGCAAGGCTTCTTTTCTATTCGCCTTGGTGCAAATATGAAGATCGGTGCCTTAGACCAATGGTACCATATGGATAAGGCAAAGAATTTCACCGAGTTTTATAACGCGTTGAGCAAACAGGAACTTTCGATGTTCAATATCATGTATGCCGATAAATATGATACCATATTTTACATCAACAATGCATTAATGCCGGTAAGAGATAATTCAAATGATTACAACTGGAAAAGAACATTACCGGGCAATACTTCAAAAACTTTATGGACCACTTTCCGGAACATAAAGGAACTACCGCAATACATCAATCCATCAAGTGGCTTTTTATTCAATACCAATCACTCTTCATTTTTTGCAACCGGTAAAAAAGATAATCTAAAGCCCGCCGATTTTCCCCGCACCGACGGATGGGAACAATACAACAATAACAGGAGTGCACGTTTTATGGAATTATTTCCGCAGGAAGAAAAAATAAGTTTTGAAAAATTCAAACAGGTAAAATTCGACCGGCAATTACCTGCCCAGCTGCGTTATCAATATGGGATAGACAGTATGTTCAATTTAAGTGAAACCGAATATCCTCTATATGCATCACTGATCAACACATTTAAAAACTGGAATAAACGCGGTGAAGCCGACAGTAAAGGCGCCGCCATTTTTTTACTGGCCTACCTGCATCTTTCCAAAACCATGCAAGGGCAACCCGCCGGGCAAATAACAAAAGCAACAGCTGTAGAAACTTATCAGTATATCAAAGAATACTTGGAGAAATATTTCTCAACTACTGCGATCACTTTAGGCGATCTGCAAAAATTAGTAAGGGGTGATAAGGACTGGCCGCTGGGTGGTTTCCCCGATCTTTTATCACCGCAATGGACCGAAATATACAAAGATGGCAAACTGAAATCAACCGGTGGAGATGGTTTGGTGATGTTTGTTCGTTTTCCCAAAGAGGGTTTACCGGTAATTGAAACAATGAATATGTATGGCGCTTCTGCAAAGTCCGGCAGCAAACATTTTGATGACCAGGTAGAAATGTACCTGCAGCAAAAGACAAAAAAGATGACGCTGGATAAAACAATCGTGTATAAAAATGCAGAAAGCATCAATCATCCGCAATAAACCTTTCAGTTACGATTTAATACCTCTATAATTTTTTTACACGCCATTGTAATTTCTTCATTCGTTATCACCAATGGCGGGGCTATGCGCAGGCAGGCAGAAGCGAATAAAAACCAGTCGGTGAAGACCGCTTCGGTTATCAATGCATCAATAATTTTTTTATTCATTTCAAAACTCTCCAACTCTACGGCTATCATTAAGCCACAACTGCGTACTGCATCTATTTTAGGATGCTGCAATAACGAAATAAACAATTGCTCTTTTTCTTTTACCGTTGCAATTAAATGCTCTTCAAGCAATACATTAAAAGCCGCCATCCCGGCTGCACAACAAACCGGGTGACCACCAAATGTGCTGATATGTCCCAGTACAGGGTCATGCGTAAAGGAATCCATGATCCTTTTATCTGCAATAAATGCCCCCATCGGCATACCGCCACCCAGGGCCTTGCCCAATAACAAAATATCAGGTACAATTCCGAATTGCTCAAATGCCCAGCATGTACCATTGCGGCCAAAGCCACATTGTATCTCATCCAGTATTAAAAGTGTTCCGGTTGTATAACATTTTTTACGTAATGCCTTAAGCCATCCTTTTTGCGGAACCAATACACCTGCTTCGGCCTGTATGGTTTCGGCAATTACGCATGCCGTTCTTTCGGTGATATTTTCAAGGTCTTCAAAAGAATTATAATTCAATTGCATCACATCGGGCAATAGCGGGCGGAAAGCCTGTTGCCAATACTCACTGCCCATAACACTTAATGCACCCTGCGTACTGCCATGGTAAGAATTTTTAAAAGAAATGATCTGCGTGCGGTTACTGTACCGCTTGGCCAGTTTCATAGCACCTTCTGTTGCTTCGCTGCCGGATGCTGTAAAAAAAACAGCATTGAGTGATGGCGGCAAATGATCGGTGAGCAATTTTGCATATTGCACCTGCGGATTCTCTACCAGCTCCCCATAAACCATGATATGCAGGTAATCGTCTACTTGTTTTTTTATGGCAGCAATAACTTTTGGATGCCGGTGGCCTACATTGCAAACACTGATACCGCCGATGAGATCAATGTATTCTTTTCCGTTCACGTCGATCAGTTTGCAACCTTCTGCTTTTATAATCTCCAGGCAAAGGGGGGCTGCTGATGTTTGTGCCACATGGTTTAAAAAAAGCTGGCGGTTGGTCATTATTTAGCGGAGAGTTAGAATTTATTACGAAATTAGTGTTTCGGAGTTTATTTGTTGCAGATTGGTATGCAGTTAAAATAAGCCCCGCCGCAGCGGGGACGATGATGCCATGAAAAATAAAAGCCCGTCACAAAAAAACAAGCCATGCCTGTAATTCTTCCGGTAAAAGGGGTACTGCCAATTTTAGGTGCCAATTGCTATATTGCCCCCAATGCCACCATCGTTGGCGATGTGGTAATGGGCGATGATTGCAGTATTTGGTTTAATGCCGTTTTGCGGGGCGATGTGAACATGATACGCCTTGGAAACAAGGTAAATGTGCAGGACGGGGCCATTATCCATTGCACTTATGAAAAGGCAGCCACACATATTGGAAATAATGTAAGCATCGGACACAATGCAATTGTACATGGATGCGTTATAGAAGACAATGTACTGGTAGGCATGGGTGCTATAGTGATGGACAATTGCCGGGTGGGCAGTAACAGCATCATTGCCGCGGGTGCTGTTGTACTGGAAAACACTACTATTGAACCGGGAAGTATCTATGCCGGGGTGCCGGCGAAAAAAGTAAAAGATATCAGCCAGGAAATGATCAGCGGGGAAATTAACCGGATAGCGAATAATTATCTTATGTACAGCAGCTGGTTTAAAGAGGGAGTTGGTGGAAAAGATGGCGGGGCAGAGGTTTAAAAAAGTTTATCTTTAGTAAATGAAAAAAATATTACTTGCTTTTATATTGGTTTCCTTTTTACTCAGCGGTTGTTTCATCAGCCGTATTTTTGGTAAAAAAGATAAATATGGTTGCCCCACCAATGGAAGAAATGTGGGTGCGGAAAAAATAGCATCGGGCGATAAAAAGGCAATAGCAGCAGAGAAAAAAGCGAAGTATAAGGGCGGGAGGAAGTATTACAGTCAATAAGGTTGAACCCATTGACCAGGCCTGGATGAAATGTAGAAAGCCTGGATGATCACGATTTATTAATTATCCTATAAAACCAATATCCATGTGCTATCAACTCACAACTACTCACGGCGGCACTGAGGCCGTTATCGACGACAATTGCGGCATCTCAAAATTCTACGCCATTGCCAATACACTGGCAGATGACCTGCAGGTAAAATTTCTTAACCAGGTGGATGATGCGGAGTCGCTTGACTGGGATTTTCAGTACCGCGGGCAATTCTTAACCCTTCATTACAATATTTTTAACGGCGTAAGTATTTATCCTCAACAGGTAAAAAATGTGGTGAAGGATAATAACGCTGTAATGGAAGTGGCTCATTTTTTAGAGCACAGGGTGTATTGAGCTACAGGCAAAAGGTAGAAGAACCGAGGTTGCTGCTGATTGTCCTTAATATTTATTTTCAGTTATCGTGTCCAGTATATTGAGGTAACTGACATAACGGTCTATTTGTATATTACCCTCTTCTATTGCTGCTTTTACCGCACAACCGGGTTCATTGATGTGCATGCAATTATTGAACTGGCAATCATTGATCAAAGCCCTCATCTCCGGAAAATAATGCGAAAGTTCCTGCTTTGAAATATCCACCAGCCCTAATTCTCTTATACCGGGTGTATCAATGATCTTTCCGCCGAAAGGGAGATCAAACATTTCGGCAAAAGTTGTAGTATGTAACCCCTTGCCACTCCAGCCACTTACGTCCTGTGTTTTTATTTTCATTTCAGGAAATATAATATTGATGAATGAAGACTTACCAACTCCGGAGTGCCCGCTCAGTAAGGTCACTTTATCTTTTAATAGTGCTTTTACTTCTTCCACCCCATTCCCCGTCTCGATACTCATGGACAACACTTTATACCCAATGCTTTCATAGGTATCTTTTACAATGGCAAATTTTTCTTCTTCCTTTTTTTTATAGAGGTCTGTTTTATTAAAAACAAGAACCGATGGGATATGATAGGCTTCACCCGTAACCAGGAACCTGTCGATAAATCCCTGCGATGTTTTGGGATCTTTAAGCGTTGCAAATAATAATGACTGATCCAGGTTGGAAGCTATGATATGATGCTGGTATTTATTGGCTGGAGAAGTACGGGTGATATAATTTTTACGGTCGCTGATGGCAGTAATGGTAACACCTCCCTCCAGTTCATTTTCCATTTCAACATTAACACTGTCACCTACAGCGATAGGATTAGTGCTGGTTAGCCCATCGATTTTAAATTTTCCCAAAATACGGGCATTGAACTGGTTGCTGTTATCATCCTTTACAATATACCAGCTGCCTGTACTTTTATAAACTGTTGCTTTCATGAGACACGAATTTCACGAATTAAAACGAATTAAAAGAATCCAATTCGTCAGGGGAATTTTTTGAATACTGTAAACCGTAATAACACTTCAAGAAAAATAAGCGCCAGCGCTACCATTATGAAGGGGAAAAATTTTTCGGTATACCGTGTTAGTGTAGAAATTTCAACCTTCGATTTTTCGAGGCCGTTGATCTCATCATAAATCCCAACAAGCCCTTCAGTATTTTTTGCCCTGAAATATTTACCGCCTGTTTCAGTAGCGATCTCTTTCAATAATTTTTCATCAATAGAAACCTTGCCATTCTGCATCACAATTCCCAAGGGTGTATTTACGGGTTGCGGGGCATAGCCATCTGTACCAACACCGATGGTATAAACTTTTATGCTGAATGCTTTTGCAATTTCCTTGGCTGTTTCCGGGTCAATTAATCCACCGTTATTTTCTCCGTCTGTCAATAAAATAATCACTTTACTTTTTGATTTGCTGGTACGCAAACGGTCAACGCTGGTACCTAGTCCCGAGCCGATTGCAGTGCCATCTTCCAGCAGGCCATTTCGTATATTCTGTATAGCTGAGATAAGTACGCCATGGTCGGTTGTAAGCGGGCATTGTGTAAAACTTTCGCCCGAAAAAATCACCACAGCAATTCGATCTGTGAGCCGCTTATTTACAAAATCAATGGCTACATTCTTTGCCGCTTCCAAACGATTGGGAGTAAGATCCTGTGCGGTCATAGACCCACTGACATCAATGCACAGCACAATATCAACTCCTTCCCCTTCGGCATTTTGTTCTTCATATTTTGTTTGAGGCCGTGCCAGTGCCGCAATAATGAGTATAATTGCCAACATGCGTAATACAAATATCAGGTGCCGGAACACGGTTTTCCAGGAAGACAAGCCACTGGCAGAGCTATCGGAAATAATAATGGATCCCTGCTGCCGGTTATTTTTCATCACATACCAGGTAATGAGTACGGGTACTAAAACCAACAGGGCGAAAAACCAGGGCTGGCTAAAATTGATATCGTTAAAATAATCGAAAAGCAAGATCAGTTAATGGTTTGTTGTTCTATTAAATTTATTATGTCTTTTATTTTTGCAATAGCATCTTCACTTTCTTCCCGTAAAGGAAGATACTTGGCAAATTTTACCGCATCGCTGCAACGCAGTGCACTGGCCAGTGTTGAAATGTTTTCCTGGGGAAAATTATTTTCAGTTAAGCGCATCAGCAGGTCACCGGTAGTTTTGCTCAGCAGGTTTTTATTTTGTTTACGGCCAAGGTATCGTTTAAAAATATCGCAGCTTTTTACATGATATAGTTTTATGTGGGCGGGTATTTGCAGGTCATATTGTTTAAGTGTTTCAAGTCCCAGCATAGCTTCTTCATACGGAGAAAGTTTGGATACAGGTACTGGTGCAGGCTCCCGTTTTCTTTTCCTAAGGTATCTTATGAGCAGGAAAACAATGATCACCAGTAACAGAGCGCCGCCAGCAATATAATACCACAGATAGCTGGTTACATTCACTTCAATTACAGGTTTTATATCGCGTAGCTGGTTGGTGCTATCCGGAGGCGAATAGGAAACATTGATGGGTATTGAATCGGTGAACAAAAAATTCGCCGTATCTACATTTACCCTTAAAGCAGGTATCGCCCACCTGCCCGAATCAAAACTGGTAAGGGTTATCGTTTGTTCAACAGCTTTGGAGTTATCCTTAAAGGAAACAGTATCCGGCTTCCCATTTTCTATAACATCAAAATGTGGTATCGAATCAGGGATCAAAAGAGAATAGATTATACCACCCGAATTAAAAGGGTAAAAAGTCCTCACTTTAATCTTTAACTGTTCTCCTATTAAAATATCTTTTTTATCAACTGAGGCCTGAACAGATTGGGATTGCGAAAAAAGGGTTGAAGGGAATGCTATCAATACTAAAACTATCGGCCAGCATATTTTATATCGCGTATTTATCATTTTGCAGTTCAATATTATCACCGGGTTAATTACGTTTAATAAAAAACTGCTGTAAGATTTTTACATAATCATCATCCGTTCGCACGTGCAGCAGCTCTGCCCCTGCCTGCCGGAAATAGTCTTTACATAATTCACTCTGCTGCATAAAATGTTGTTGGTAATGATAGCGTACCATGGCATTACCGCTGTCGATCCACCTGCTTTGGCCGCTCTCCGCATCCTGTACCTGCAGTAACCCTGCGTCGGGCAACTGCATATCCATTTTATCATATACTCTTATTCCGATAACATCATGCTTATTGCCAATCACTTTAAGGTCATCGTCATAACCGGTAGTTAAAAAATCGCTTAATAAAAAAGCGATGCTCCTTTGTTTTACCGAGCGGCTGAAGAATTTTATGGCTTCATCGAGGTTGGTTCCGTTTTGTGCCGACTCAGTTGTTAATAACTCCCGCACTATGTACAAGGCATGTTGCCTTCCCTTTTTAGGCGGGATATATTTTTCTACCTTATTACTGAAAAATATTACACCTACTTTATCATTATTATTGACTGCACTGAAAGTGAGTACAGCAGCCATTTCTGTTACCAGGTCCTTCTTTTTTTTAGAGATAGTGCCAAATAAGTTACTGGCACTGGTGTCTATCAGTAACATTACCGTAAGTTCTCTTTCTTCTTCAAATACCTTGGTAAATGTGTGGTTGAACCTTGCACTTACATTCCAGTCGATAAAACGTACATCATCGCCGGCATAATATTCCCTCACTTCCCTGAAACTCATTCCCTTTCCTTTAAAAGCAGAATGGTATTCACCCGTAAACAAATGCGTGGTGATCTTTTTGCTTTTTATTTCAAGCTCCCGGACTTTGCGTAATATTTCTTCGGTAGTCAACAAGATGATAATTTCTGCTTTAAGTTATTTTTTTGAGTTTATCATAATGACATGTATTCGGGTAAAGGAAAATCACTATGGTCTTCGCAACCTGTCATTTGCAACTTATCAACTTGCACTATGGCACATTCACCACCCTTAAAATCTCATTTATTATTTGCTCGGCATTCACACTTTCTGCTTCAGCCTCATAACTTAATCCAATACGATGCCTTAGTACATCTTTACAGATACTTCTTACATCTTCGGGAATAACATAGGCACGTTTATTTAAAAATGCATAGGCTTTTGCCGCCAATGCCAGGTTGATACTCGCCCTTGGTGAACCGCCAAAACTGATAAGCGGCTTAAGTTTGGCTAGATTGTATTTATCAGGAAAACGCGTGGCAAAAACAATATCCAGAATATAGTTCTCTACTTTTTCATCAAGATAAACCTGTCGCACCAGTTCTTTTGCGGTTAATATCTCACTTGTTGTTGCCACCGGATTAATCGGCGGGAAACTAAGTCCAAGTGTATTCTGGCGAATGATCAGTTGCTCTTCGGATTTACTCGGGTAGTCTACTACCACTTTTAACATAAACCTGTCTACCTGTGCTTCCGGTAACGGGTAAGTGCCTTCCTGTTCAATAGGGTTTTGTGTTGCCAGAACAAGAAAAGGTTCATCCAGTTTATAAGTGGTATCGCCAATGGTTACCTGCCGTTCCTGCATGGCTTCCAGTAAAGCGCTCTGGACTTTTGCAGGTGCCCTATTGATCTCATCTGCAAGGATAAAATTTGAAAAAATGGGCCCTTTCCTGACCATAAATTCATTTTTTGACTGGTTATAGATCATTGTACCTACAACGTCGGCTGGCAAAAG
>JAYWAN010000192.1:0-24630 GCA_043782405.1 Chitinophagaceae bacterium | reverse complement strand
TTTTTAAATATTTAGTCCCTGGTTTCTCCGCCGCGGCGGAGGCGGAGGGGGTTTTAAAATTTTAATTCTTTCGGTTGTTGTGCACCGTGTGGATGTGCTGAACCCTGGTATACAAATAATTTTTTGTACATCTGGCGGCCCAAACGGTTTTTAGGCAACATCCCTTTTATTGCTCTTTCAATAAGTACTTCGGGCCTGCGCTTTAAAAGGTCTTTAGCCACTTCTTCCTTACGGCCACCGGGGTAACCACTATAGGTATCATACATTTTATCATCCATTTTATTGCCGGTAAGTTTTACCTTTTCGCAATTGGTAACGATGATAAAGTCTCCGCAATCAACGTGAGGTGTATAGTATGCTTTATTCTTACCACGAAGAATTGCCGCAATACGGGCACACATACGACCAACGGTTTGATTAGTACCATCCACAACGTACCAGTTGTGAGTAACGGTAGCCTCGTTCGCATGTTTAGTGGTGAAATGTAATTTGCTCATTTTGTTTTTTATTTAAGTGAACCATCGCCATCCCGATGGCTTTTTTATTGGACGGCGAAGGTAAGGGCATGCAGGGTTAAGTTCCAAAGAAAAGGGGAAGTATTTTTTATCGGACTTTTGTAAAACATTGGTTTTCAGTAAAATTTTTGACTGAAAAATTTAATCGCTGGATTTTTACTTAGCTTTTTACCTAAATATTCATAAACCGGTACTCGCATTCAAGTAATAGCGATCGCCAGACAAGCTGGAGGAATTTATGGGCTATTTATATAGTAAACATAAAGTAAGCATGAAGTATCTGTGGATCTGGTGTATTGAAAAAACTTACACCCGGGGGATTATCACTTTGGGCTGCCTGGTCCCTGTATGCTATCTGGTCTGATTTTTATTTTGAACCATATACCTGCTCTCCATTAATATAGGTTGCCAATACTTTCGTTTTTAAAATATTTGCTGCGGGACAGGTCATCAGGTCTGTATCCAGTAAAATAAAATCGGCATATTTTCCTTTTACGAGGCTTCCTTTTTCTTTTTCTTCAAAAGAACCTTTTGCTGCCCAAAGCGTCATACCCCATAAAGCCTGCTGGCGGGTAAGTGCGTTCTCCATTTGGTAGCCGTTGACAGGAAATCCTTTTGCGTCTTGTCTGGCCACTGCAGCAAAAAAAGTTTTAAAGGGGCTGATGTCTTCCACCGGAAAATCTGTTCCTAATGGTATCCATTTATTCTGTTCCAGTAATTGTTTGTACGCATAAGCTCCTTTTACCCTCTCTGCACCCAGCCTTTCCTGTGCCCAATACATATCACTGGTGGCATGTGTAGGTTGCACAGAAGGAATGATGTTATAGTCTCCAAAAAAGTGAAAATCATTTTCGTTTATTACCTGTGCATGTTCTACCCTCCATCTCCTGTCGTTCTTTCCTTTTAATATATTGGCATAAACCTGTAGTATCATCCTGTTGCCCGAATCACCGATAGCATGTGTGCAGGCCTGGAATTTTGAATTGAATATCTGTGGAAGGATTGTTTCAAAATATTTCCTGTCTTTGAGTAAAAAACCCTGCCAGCCGGGTTTGTCGGCATAAGGTTGCAGTAAACAAGCACCCCTGCTGCCTAAAGCACCATCGGCATATAATTTAAATGCATTTACATTTAACCGTTCTGTTTTATAAGGGCCGGTTTTCAGGTAATGGTCATAATTGGCCGGGTTGTCTGAAAGCATGATATTCATGCGCATTTTTAACACCGATTCCTTTTGCAAAGCGTCTATCTGCTCCACATCAGCAGCACTGAGGCCACAATCCACAACAGAAGTTAATCCAACTGCAAAGCAATTGGCCTGCGCTTCTTTGAGTGCCAGCGCATATTGTTCTTTTGTTGGGGAAGGAATGACTTCACTGATCAGTCGTTCTGCATTATCAATGAATATCCCTGTCAGTTTTCCGTTAATGGTTTCCACGGTGCCGCCTTCGAGTATGCGTCCGGGTTGTACATGGGCAAGTTCAATAGCCGCCTGGTTGGCGATCAATGCATGCCCGTCGATACGTACTAAGGCAATGGGATTGGAAGGAAAATTTTTATCCAGCAATTCCTTTGTAGGGAAAACCTGTACGGCCCAGTCGTTCTGGTCCCATCCCCTGCCCTGTACCCAGGTACCGGGCTGTATGCTTTTTTTAGTGATGAATGCTTTTACCCGCTCGATACATTCTTCCCAGTTTTTTGTTCCCACCAGGTCAACGTTCTGCAAACTCATTCCGTAATTTAAAAAATGGGCGTGTGCATCCATAAAACCGGGATAGGCGGTTTTTCCTGCTGCATCTTTTTCCTCGCCGGCTTCATATTTTTTTAAAATTTCATCATTTGTTCCAATGGCAATAATTTTCCCGTCTCTTACGGCCATGGCTTCAGCAGATGAAAAAGCCGTATCGGCTGTATATATTTTTGCATGATGAATGATCAGGTCTGCTTTTTGGCGAAACTTACAGGAAAGCAGCACAACGATTAATGAGCAATAAACAACAGGCAATAAGCAATAGCTAACAGGAAATGAGAAAGTATAGTTGCGCTTTTTAAACATCGGGCTAAATTTAGTTTTCAAAAATACGTATTGTAACTTTACCGTAATAACCAATTAAAATGTTCGATAAACAACAGACACAGGCTTTACAGAAATTAACGGCACTATTTTTAAAAGGAAGTGGTGCTGCTGAAGCAGAAAAATTAAGAGATGTGCTCCGCTTTCATGAATACCGTTACTATGTTCAAAATGATCCGCTGATCAGTGATTTTGAATATGATTCGCTTTACAAACAACTGGAGAAAATTGAAAAAGAAAATCCGAAGCTGATTAGCCCTGATTCTCCCACACAGCGGGTAGGTGCAGGTTTGATCAAAGATTTTCCAAAAGTGCAGCACCTTGTACCCATGTTATCACTCGAGAATTCGTACAATGCCGAAGACCTTACAGATTTTGACCGGAAGGCCAGGGACTTGTCGGGACTGGAGGAGATTGAATATTGCGTAGAGCCAAAATTTGATGGTGCCAGCATTTCCCTTATTTATGAAAATGACCAGTTTGCCCGTGGAGTTACCAGGGGTGATGGCGTAGTGGGTGATGAGATTACGCTCAATGTAAAGCAAATAAGATCGGTACCGCTTTCTGCAAAATTCAGTGAATACAATATACAGCAAATAGAGGTTCGCGGCGAAGTGCTGATGAATAAAAATAATTTTAAAGCATACAATGATGCGCTTATAGAAGAGGGCGTACCTCCACTGGCCAATCCGAGGAATGCTGCAGCGGGTTCGTTGCGCATCAAAGATACTGCCGAGGTTAGCCGAAGAAACCTGGAAGCATTTTTATACCATGTGAGTTATGTTTTGGAAGATATGAAAAACCAAACATCAAAATTACCCGTTACCCACTCTGCAATCTTGGAAATGTTGTGGAACCTTGGATTCCGCAGCCCGAAAAAAGAAATGAAAGTGATAAAGGGTATTGGTGGTGTAATAAAATATGTTGAAGAATTTGAACAATTACGCGATGGGCTGGCTTATGAAATAGACGGCATGGTGATAAAAGTGAATGACCTCAAGTTGCAAGATCAGTTGGGTATGACTTCGCACCATCCCCGCTGGGCAATTGCTTTTAAATTTAAGGCTAGGCAGGGCACCAGTAAATTACTTTCGGTTGAATTCCAGGTTGGAAGAACGGGGGCTGTAACACCCGTTGCCAAGATAGCGCCGGTACAGGTAGGTGGTGTAACCGTTAGCAGTATCTCCATTCATAATGAAGATTATATCGGTGAGAAGAACCTGATGCTGGGCGATACTATTTTAATTGAACGCAGTGGCGATGTGATCCCGCAAATCGTAAGGTCATTTGCCGAGTTACGCCGGGGCGATGAAAAGAAAATAAAATTTCCAAAACAGTGTCCTGTTTGCAACACTCCCCTCTATAAGCCTGATGAAGACGTCGTCTGGCGCTGTATCAATCGTACCTGCCCCGCCCAGATCTTAGAAGGTATTATACATTTTGTAAGTAAGGACGCCATGGATATACGCAGTTTTGGTGAGGCCAATGTGCGTAAATTTTATGACCTGGGATTACTTAAGGATATCCCCGGCGTTTATACGTTACCTTTTGATGCCCTTCGGCAACTTGATGGTTTCGGTGAAAGATCCATAACCAATCTCCAGGCCGCCATTGAAGCTTCTAAATCACAACCTTTGTACAGGCTTATCTATGCATTGGGCATACGTTATGTGGGGGAAACAACAGCTAAAACACTTGCCAATGCAGTTGATCATTTGTACGATTTTGCGGGTTACACAGAAGAACAATTAAAGGAACTTGAAGACGTGGGCGAGAAGGTTGCCAAAAGCGTTTATGGGGTTTTTCATAATAATGATAACCTGCACCTGCTTAAGCAATTGGAAAAGCTTGGAGTGCAATTGAAAAATGAAAAGAAAGGCCAGGTAACCGGGAATAACCTTAGCGGCCAAACGTTCTTATTTACCGGCAGCCTGGCCCTGCTTAAACGTAGTGAGGCCGAAGCATTGGTTGAAAAGAATGGTGGCAAAATAGTCGGCAGCGTTAGTAGCAAACTCAATTATCTTGTGGTAGGTGAAGAGGCTGGCAGCAAGTTGGAAAAGGCAAAAAAAATACCCGCGGTCAAAATTATCAGTGAAGAAGTATTTTTAAAAATGCTACCAACTTAACGAAAGGTTTTTTATATTTATATGTCGGGTCAACAATTATTCAAAAACTATTTGTTCAGGCAGACCCGTTTTTCTGAACATCACTAATTAAATCATAGCACTATGATTAAAAAAACACCCGGCGAAGTTTGGAAACAAATTGTTTTCAGCGGCCATAAACAACTTCGTAAAAAATATGCAGTTTCATCGCATGGCCGATCAGCCAGTTTTGGCGAAGGCATTGACAAAGACGGTAAATTATTAAATGGTTCGTTGACCTCGGGTTACAAAACCCTTAACCTTCATGTTGAAAAAGGCAATGGCACTATTTATATCCACCGGGAAGTAGCAAGGCAGTTTTGTAAAAAACCTTCTCCAAAACATAAATATGTGGTTCATATCAATCACAAGAAAAAAGATAATAATTATAAAAACCTGAAGTGGGCTACACTGGAGGAAGTAAGTTCTCACCAACAAAAAAGTCCCGAAAAAATTGCCTATAAAAAACGCCAGGCCAACAGGACAGATGGGCTAAAACTCAATGCCACACAGGTTAAGGCCATTAAAGACACTATTAAAAATCCTAAAAGAAAACTGACGTACAAGCAGCTTGCAAAAAAATACAAAGTAAGTGAAATGACCTTATACCGTATTAAGAGCGGTGAGAATTGGGGAAGAGTAAAATAAAGAATGTATCAACAAATAAAATACGGAACCGGCTAATGCCGGTTCTTTTTATTTATGTAAATTCGTTTGTGCCGTAAAAAATATTTTATGCTTCAATCTTCCACGCTGACGTTTTTAAACAACTTAAAAAAAAACAATAATAAAATTTGGTTTGATGAGCACCGCAAACAATATAACCAGGCAAGGGAAGATTTTTTATTACTGGTAGGTTCATTAATAAAAAATATTGCAGCATTCGATCCTCCTATCGGTAACCTTAGTGCAAAGGAATGCATATTTCGTATTAACCGTGACGTTAGGTTCAGTAAAGATAAAACACCTTACAAAAACAATATGGCGGGGTATTTTAATAAAGGGGGTAAAAAAAGTAATGGTGCCGGGTATTACCTGCATATTGAGCCAGGCAAAAGTTTTGTAGCGGGGGGCATCTGGATGCCTGAACCAGGTGTACTTGCCAATATGCGGCAGGAAATTGATTATAATTTTGAGGTATGGAAAAGTATAGTCACTAATCATTCTATTAGGAAAATATTTACAGAAGGTGTAAAAGGCGAAGCATTAACCAGGCCACCCAAAGGGTATGATGAAAGTAACCCGGCCATTGAATACCTAAAAATGAAAAGTTTTATTATCAGCAAGCCCATCTCAGATACAACACTGAGAAGTAAAACAGTCAGCAAAGAAGTAGCAAAAATTTTCCAGGCAATGAAACCAATGATCGATTTTATAAACAGGGCTGCGGAGTAATTGAAATATTTTCCTGCAGTATAATCAGAAAGGATATAAAAAAGATGGCCAGAGATAAAAATCTCCGGCCTTGCTTACCTCTGAAACCACAAGAAAAAAGTTGTAAATATTTTTTAGCAAGATTTAATATGAATAATAGTCAGGTGATACCGATACAGGTATTCCCGTTAGGGCTTTAAATAAGGATTGGAGAGAGATAGATAACCGAGCAGGATGTAAAATTAGCAATTTTTTGGAACTGTCATAATTTATTTTATTCCTGTTTTTTCCCGGCCTTGATTTCCCGGTCGGCATAGGCCATTAATTGCTTCCTTTTACGATTATACCACCATTTGGGGGCTGTTTTCTTCATCAGGGTATCAATATTGCGCATACCAAAAAGCTTCCAAAGGCCTGTTAGCTTACCCCCAAGGCCTTTTTGTAAAGCCCTGAGGCTCATAGCAAAACCGCCTTCCAGGTACTCCATATGGTGCCAATAACCTGCAGGCATAAAGAGGGTGTCGCCATGTTCCAATATTACTTCATAGCCCTGAGCCAATTTTACAGCCGGAAAACTGTTATAATCGAAATCCTGGTTATAATTGGCAAAATTGGCCAGGCTTAATACCTCCCAAGGTTTGCGGTAGAGTTTATATTGTTCCTCATATGGAAATAGTAAGACCTTCTTACGGCCTATGAACTGGGTATGAAGGATATTACTCATGTCGATATCAAAGTGGATATGGGTAATGGAGCCCTGGCCCCCCACAAAAAGCATGGGATATTTTTTTACGAAGCCCTTCATCAAATGTTCGGGCCATTTAAAATCCCCGGTAATTTGTGGAGCATGCTGGAAGATATTGAAGAGAAATATCCGTAAGTCCAACGGGCCTGCCTTCACTTTTTTCAGGTAATCCCCAAATTTCATGTAGGCATCCGCAGTATTGATCGGCGTATAGGCGTCACTTTTTATATTGTTGTATACGCCCACTTCCTGCTCACCGACAATATCAATGAAATAATCCCATGTCCATTTTTTATATGCCGGCCAGTCTTTTGACAGGTTTTTTATAACCAATGGCTTCATTGGGGTATAATAATTTTTTTTAAAATCCCCGGCAGATATATTGTCAACAGTATCTACAGCTTGTAATTGCATGGCGGTTGTTTTTCCGGAGTAAAAATAGTAATTATAATTGGGGACACGTTTAAAAAATGCGTGTTAAAAAAACTAATATGTGTTAGTTTTGTAAAAAATGTGCAATGGCAAAAATAAAGCCGGGCAGGAATGGCAGTAAAAAAGATGTCATTATTCAAAAAGCTTCGGCGCTTTTCAGGGCAAAGGGTTTTACTGCTGCTTCTATGCGTGAGCTGGCAGAAGCTGTGGGTGTAGAGGCGCCCAGCCTTTATAACCATATCGGGTCCAAAAGCGAATTATTACAGGCCATTTGCTTTAAAATAGCGGGTGAATTTACTTCGCACCTGGAAAAAACGGAAAATACATCAGGCAGTTCGCTTGCCAGGATCGAAAATATCATCCGCTTTCACATCCATATGATGCTGGAGCAATTCGATGAGGTTTTTGTTGCCAACCATGAATGGAAATATTTAAAGGAACCCTACCTCAGTAATTTTTTAAACCAACGGCGGGGTTATGAAAAACGTCTGGTGACATTGGTTCAAGCGGGAATCAAAACAAAAGAATTTAAAACCAGCAATCCTTACGTCACCGTTTTAACCATATTATCAGCAGTTCGGGGTCTGGAATTCTGGCTAAGGCATAAAAAAAAATTTAGCGCACAGGT
This sequence comes from Chitinophagaceae bacterium, assembly GCA_043782405.1. Classification (GTDB taxonomy): domain Bacteria; phylum Bacteroidota; class Bacteroidia; order Chitinophagales; family Chitinophagaceae; genus Ferruginibacter. Next base: position 16,718 of record JAYWAN010000192.1, on the reverse strand, counting down.
GCTGGAAAACGATATGGTGAATCATTTATTAAAAGGCATGATAAAATAATTTTATGGCTGTTCATTTTCATCAACTTAAAGTAAAGGCAATAAAAAAAGAAACACCCGATTGTGTATCGATAGCATTTGCAGTTCCTGCTTCATTGCAAAAAGAATTTGAGTTTGCACAGGGGCAAAATATCACAATAAAAAAAATAATTGATGGTGAAGAGATCCGCAGGTCTTATTCAATTTGTACAGCTCCGTTTGAAAACGAACTGAAAGTAGCCGTAAAAAAAGTGGAAGGTGGAAAGTTTTCCTCATTTGCAAACGATCATTTAAGGGAAGGTGATGAGCTGGAAGTTTTGCCCCCAACCGGAAAATTCAATACACCACTAAAAACCGAAAACAGCAAACAATACCTGGCTTTCGCAGCCGGCAGTGGTATTACACCGGTTATTTCTATAATTAAAACCACTTTGGAAAGCGAACCACAAAGCAGCTTCACATTAGTATTCGGGAATCGTGGCCGCAACACTATTATTTTTTTTGAAGAACTGGAAGGATTAAAAAATAAATACATCAGCCGTTTCAATTTTATTAATATACTCAGCAGGGAAAGAACGGACGCCCCGATCAACTCAGGAAGGATAAATGAAGCGAAGTTAACCGAATTGGCAAAGTTGATACGTTATGAAAGTATTGACGAGCATTTTATTTGCGGCCCGGAAGAAATGATCTTCTGTGTAAAAGATTTTTTAGCGCAACGGAATATTGATAAGAAGAAAATACATTTTGAATTATTTACAACACCGGGGCAAAAGAAGAGGGCAGGTGACAGAAAACAGGTAACAGAAAGTATTGGGCCTAAAAGTAAGATCACTGTTAAGCTGGATGGAAGAAGTTTTGATTTTGACCTGGGGTTTGACAGTGATTGTATTTTAGATGCCGCTTTGAAACAGGGTGCCGACCTGCCTTTTGCCTGCAAGGGCGGCGTTTGCTGCACCTGTAAAGCCAAATTGATAGAAGGCGAAGTGGAAATGGAAGTAAACTGGGGGCTGGAAGAGGAAGAAATAGCGCAGGGTTATATCCTTACCTGCCAAAGCCACCCGGTAACAGGGAAAGTGGTGGTGGATTTTGATGTGAAATAATTCACAAAGAGTGATGGGTTAATAAAGCTCATTGATGCTAAAACCTTTTTCAGCTTTGTTAATGTTATCAATGATCATATCTTGTCAATAAAATATTTTTACCATGAAAAGATGCCTGCTCCCCGTCCTGGTTTGCCTCTACTGCATGGCAAGCGCCCAGACAGAACCCGAAATAAAAAAACATTACCAGGATGTAAATAAACAAATTGCTGAATCCATTGAACATGGTTTTGAAGGTTCGTTGTATTGTAATGAATGGGTGACCAACAAAAATTCAAAATCATGGCCAGCTGTTGGAAACTATAATGAAACAACTGATTTCTGGTATGATGATGATCCCAATCATATATCGGCTGCAGAGCGCAATCCCAAAACTGTTTTATTTAAAGTTACGGTTTCAAGAAAAGCTTCACACCTGATGACCAGCGAGGAGTATCTCTACAAAAACGGGAAATTGATCTTTTATTATTCGGATGAAGGCGAGGAAGGGAAACAATGGGAGACAAGGATATACTTTAATGCAAAGGGGATGTTCAAAGGCAGTGTGAAAGCGGATGGAAAAGAGTTAACAGCTAAGGAATTTGCCACCGACAAATACAAGGATTTTAAACCTAAACCGGCCGCGGTCCTGGCAGGTGGTAAGCGCTTCCAGGACCTGTTTGTAAAACAGATGGCTTATTGATAACCGCCCCGCAAGGGCATTGCTTAAAATTATACTAACAACTGTTAGTTTTTTACTAATTTTACATCCTAAATCTTCAACTATGCCTGTTCAGGATCTTGAAAAAAATTTCCAGGATAAGATCGATAAAGAAATAAAGGTGGAACCAAAGGACTGGATGCCCGATGCCTATCGGAAGACCAATACGCGGCAGATCAGCCAGCATGCCCACAGCGAAATTGTAGGGATGCTGCCGGAAGGCAACTGGATATCAAGAGCCCCTTCATTAAAACGCAAAGCCATTTTAATTGCAAAGGTGCAGGATGAGGCCGGCCATGGATTATATTTATACAGTGCAGCGGAAACATTGGGCAGCAGTCGCGGTGAAATGGTAGATGACCTCAATAGCGGTAAGGCCAAATATTCTTCCATCTTCAATTACCCCACACTAACGTGGGCGGATATGGGCGCAGTAGGCTGGTTGGTTGATGGTGCTGCCATTTTAAACCAGGTAATGTTGTGCCGCACTTCATACGGGCCCTATGCCCGGGCAATGGTACGCATCTGCAAAGAAGAAAGTTTTCACCAGCGCCAGGGTTTTGAATCACTATTGGTTTTATCAAGAGGAACAGATGAACAGAAAGCCATGTGCCAGGATGCGATCAACCGCTGGTGGTGGCCATCCCTGATGATGTTTGGCCCTAAGGATAGTGAAAGCACTAACAGCGACCAAAGCATGAAATGGAAAATAAAAAGAAAAACAAATGATGAATTGCGGCAGCAGTTTGTTGATATGGCGGCGGAACAGGTAAAAGTATTGGGTATGGCCCTGCCTGATACAAAACTGAAATGGAACGAAAGCAGGAAACATTATGATTTTGGAGAGATTGATTGGGATGAATTCTGGAATGTGGTAAAAGGAAATGGGCCTTGCAATAAACAGCGTTTGGCCGCAAGGAATAAAGCACATGAAGAAGGTGCATGGGTGAGAGAAGCAGCTGTGATGTATGCACAGAAAAAAGCTGCGCGGCAAAAAGAGAAAGCAGCTTAATGATTAAAATTAGTAATTAATAATTTATCATGAATATCCAGATCAAGAAATTCTACTACGGCGATATTCCGGAAGATAATGCCGGTGTATCAACTGCGGATGCTAAAGCTGATTCAAAAAACGAATGGCCGCTTTGGGAAGTTTTTATTCGCAGTAAACAAGGGCTCGATCATAAACATGCAGGCAGCCTTCATGCAACAGATGCAGCAATGGCTATCGAAAACGCAAGAGATGTTTATACCCGCAGGCAGGAAGGTGTTAGCATCTGGGTGGTGGAAAGTAAATACATCTCTGCATCAAATCCCGGGGAAGCCGGCGAATTATATGAACCTGCTGCTGATAAAATTTATCGTCACCCTACTTTTTATGAATTGCCCGATGAAGTAGGGCATATGTAACCCCAGGTTAAAAAGACTAAATCATTTCGCTGATGAACAGCCCGCTAATAGATTATACACTTCATTTTGCCGACAGCACACTTATCCTTGCACAAAGAAATGCGGAGTGGTGCGGACATGGCCCCATACTGGAACAGGATATTGCGATCACCAATATTTCATTGGACCTACTGGGACAGGCAAGAAATTTTTACCAATATGCGGCAACACTTATTGGTGGTGAAGCAACAGAAGACAGTCTTGCCTATCTTAGAAAAGAAAGAGCATTTAAAAACTGTCTACTTGTTGAACAACCCAATGGCGATTGGGCACAAACTATTTTACGGCAGTTTATTTTTAGTACATACCAATATTTATTGTACACGAAAATGCAGCACAGTAAGGATGAACAACTCGCTGCAATTGCTGCAAAAGCACTGAAAGAGGTAACCTATCACCTGCGCTGGAGCAGCGAATGGGTAATACGCTTGGGGGATGGTACCACCGAAAGCCATGACAGGATGAATAAAGCCATTGACGAATTATGGCGATACACCGGGGAGTTTTTTAAAGCTGCAGATTTTGAATCGGCACTTGTAAAAGATGGTACCAGTGTTGATCCTGCCTTATTAAAAGATGATTGGGCTAAAAAAGTAAGCGAAATTTTTGCTGAAGCAACCCTGTTGGTCCCTGAAAAGAAATTTATGCAAAGCGGTGGTAAAGAAGGAATACACACTGAACACCTGGGTTATATCCTTGCCGACCTTCAATATATGCAAAGGGCTTATCCAAACAGTGTGTGGTAGGAAGTGGCCGGCATTGCGTATTAAATTTTCGTAGTTTTAATTCGGGGCCAACCTCCTTAATATACATTACCATGATTGCCAACACACCAACAACACCTTATTATGCAGTGATATTCACTTCACTTCGAACTGATGCAGAGAACGGTTATGCCGATACCACAAAAAGAATGGTTGAACTTGCCGAACAGCAACCTGGTTTTTTAGGTGTGGAATCTGCCCGAAACGAGGTAGGCATTACCGTTAGTTACTGGGAAAGCCTGGAAGCCATCAGAAACTGGAAGAACAATGCCGAGCATTTAATGGCACAACAATCAGGCAGGGATATTTTTTATAAAAATTATAAAACAAGGATCGCCAGGGTGGAAAGGGATTACGGTTTTGAAAAATGACAACTACGTCAACGATATCAATTCAAAAGATATGGTCAATACTGGAAACAGTTACAGACCCCGAAGTACCCGTGCTTACAGTTACCGATCTGGGGATCATCAGGGATGTTAAAGTAAATGAAGCCGGGGTTGAAATTATTATCACCCCCACTTATACCGGTTGCCCTGCAATGGATATGATCGCCATGAACATACGTTTGGCACTCATAGAACAGGGTTATCAAAAAATAAAGATCACTTCAGTGCTTTCACCTGCATGGACAACAGACTGGATGAGTGAAGCCGGAAAAGAAAAATTAAAAGCATACGGCATTGCGCCTCCCAACCCAAAACAGGTTGTATGTGATACAAAACTATTTGCAGAAGAAGAAGCTATTCAATGCCCTCTTTGTAATTCTTACCATACAAAACTGATCAGCCAGTTTGGGTCAACTGCATGCAAGGCTTTATATCAATGCATCGACTGCAAAGAGCCTTTTGATTATTTCAAATGTCATTAGTTATACAGTCTTTCGTAAATTGTAATTCAAATACAGCCTTATGTCCTCCATTCTTTTTGAAATAAAAAACGGTGTTGCCAGCATCACCCTCAACCGTCCCGAAAAATTCAATTCCTTTAACCGCGAAATGGCTTTGTCGCTTCAGGCAAAATTAGATGAATGTGCCTCTTTGCATGAAGTGCGTTGTGTATACATCACCGGTGCAGGCAAAGCTTTTTCGGCAGGGCAGGATATCGGAGAATTGGTTGGTGATAATAAGATAGCAATAAAACAGATCCTTTCTGAACATTATAACCCCATTGTAAAGCGGATAAGAAGTTTACCAAAGCCCGTAATTGCAGCAGTGAATGGTGTTGCGGCCGGGGCGGGTGCTAATATGGCACTCTGTTGCGATATTGTAGTGGCTACAGCATCTGCATCTTTTATACAGGCATTCAGTAAGATAGGCCTGATACCCGACAGCGGCGGTACATTTACTTTACCCAGGCTGATTGGCTGGCAAAAAGCAAGCGCATTGATGATGACGGGTGATAAGGTTTCTGCAACTGCTGCTGAACAAATGGGCATGATCTACAAAATATTTCCGGATGAAAATTTTGAAGAAGAAAGTAAAAAGCTGGCCACTATGCTTTCCCGGATGCCTACAAAAGGATTGGCCTATACTAAACATGCGTTGAATAATTCTTTTCATAACTCATGGGAAGAACAATTATTACTGGAAGATGAATACCAGCAGAAAGCAGCATCTACTGATGATTATAATGAAGGGATAAATGCTTTCCTCGAAAAAAGAACACCGGACTTTAAAGGAAAATAAAATACGGGGTAATCAATATTCAAATTAATATTAAATGACAACAACCCCTCAACTGGTAGTAACCCACATGATGGAAAATGATCTTTTCTCCCAATGGCTGGGTATTGAGGTACTCGAAATAAAAGAAGGCTACAGTAAAATAAAAATGACCGTTCGCAAAGAAATGATCAATGGCTTTGGTATTGTGCATGGCGGAATCGCCTTTTCATTATCCGACAGCGCTTTTGCATTTGCCTGTAATAACCGGAATGTTTTATCAGTTGCGCTGGATACTTCCATCAATTTTATAAAGCCTGTTCATGTAGGCGATGAACTTACTGCAGAGGCTAAAGAATTACACAATGGAAAAAGTACGGGTCTTTACCATATAACCATTACCAATCAAAACGATCATATTGTTGCACTGTTTAAAGGAACCTGTTTTCGTACCAACAAAACATTAATATGATTTATTCATTCAACGGCTGTACCCCTGTAGTACACGAATCATCTTTTGTACACCCGCAGGCATGTGTAACCGGAAATGTGATCATTGGTAAAGAAGTATATATTGGCCCCGGCGCTGCCATCCGCGGCGATTGGGGGCAAATCATTATTGAAGATGGATGCAATGTGCAGGAAAATTGCACCATTCATATGTTTCCCGGCGTAAGTGTGCTATTAAAAGAAAATGCCCATATTGGCCATGGCGCAATTATTCATGGTGCCACCATCGGTAAAAACTGCCTTGTAGGCATGAATGCTGTGATCATGGACAACGTAATATTGGGCGACGAATGTATTGTGGGTGCATTAACATTGATCAAAGCAGATGCAATTATCCCTAACAGAAGTATGGTTGTTGGCTATCCATCTAAAATTTTAAAAGAGGTAAGTGATGAAATGATCGCGTGGAAAACAGCTGGCACCATGATCTACCGGCAATTACCAGGCGATATGATAAAAGGATGGCAACCATGCGAACCGCTCAGGGAAAGGAATGAAAGCCATGCAAAGCATGCTGCAGAAAAATTTGATGCGGCCCGTTTTAAAACCTGGAACGAAACGAAGTGATCTTTGTTTCTGCATACCTGTTCATCCCGTTGTTTTATTTATCTTCTCAGCAGTAAACCCGGTTTGCGTATTTATAAATCTTAATCCGGGTGTTTCTAAAAAACTTTACAGACCTTTGCGCTTCAGATGGAAAAATCAAATTTTGTTGACCAGATAAAGATATTCTGCCGCAGTGGTCATGGCGGTGCCGGCAGTAAGCACTTTATGCGAAACAAATTAACTGCAAAAGGCGGCCCGGATGGTGGTGATGGAGGTCGTGGTGCACATATCATCTTAAAAGGCAATTCACAACTATGGACCTTACTCCATCTTCGTTATTATAAAAATGTATTGGCAGAAGACGGGGAAAATGGCAGTAAAAATAATTCGAGCGGCAAAACCGGAAAGGATATTATTATAGAAGTACCCTTGGGCACAATTGCCAGGGATGAGGTAACAGGGGAGAAAGAAGCGGAGATCATGGAAGATGGGCAGGAAATAATATTATTGAAAGGTGGCCGTGGCGGTTTAGGCAACAGTAATTTTAAAACATCTACCAACCAGGCTCCCGATTATGCCCAACCGGGTGAAGACGGAGTGGAAGCATGGAAAATTTTAGAATTAAAAGTATTGGCTGATGTAGGACTGGTGGGTTTTCCCAACGCCGGTAAGTCTACCTTACTATCAAGCATAACCGCAGCCAGGCCAAAAATCGCTGACTATGCTTTTACAACTTTAGTACCGCAATTAGGCATGGTGGAATACCGTGATGCAAAAAGTTTTTGTATTGCCGACCTTCCCGGTATCATTGAAGGTGCTGCAGAAGGCAAGGGGCTGGGGCACCGTTTTTTACGGCATATCGAACGTAATTCAATTTTACTTTTCTTAATTCCTGCAGACAGTAAAGACCATAAAAAAGAGTTTGAAATACTCCGTAATGAACTGGAACAATACAACCCCGAAATGCTGCAGAAAGATTTTGTGATCGCCATCAGCAAAGCAGATATGCTTGATAGCGAGTTAAAAGATGGAATAGAAAAAGAACTCCCCGAAAATATTCCGCATGTTTTTATTTCCTCTGTAACAGGCCAGGGGCTTTCTGAATTAAAAGATCTGCTCTGGAAAACATTAAATACCACCCCAGTCCCATAGCCCCCCGTTTTGTAGTATTGCATAGTGGCGTTGTTCTTTGTATCTTTTGCCATTAAATTTTTATCGTTCATGCGTAAAGTCCTGGATACGATCTGGAAAACAATTGGCAGCTTCTGGCAATTACTAAGAAAACCTTTGTCGTTACTTTCTGTTTTTTCACGAATTACCTGGTTATTATTTCCAGCGATATTTTTTTTATTTGCAACCTGGGCATGTTTTTGGAATTTATCACAGGGGCGTGATGTTTTATTGGGAATGCTGGAAAAAAAATGGGTTGCCGGAATTGTTTTACTAGCCATCCTTTTTGGGCTGATGGTAAGCTGGTACAGCAGCCGTATTCTTATTTACCGTAAAAGAATGGTGTATGAAGACAGTCCGCGACTGGCCTTTCACCTGCCAAGGCTAATGGGGTACCTGGGCTTTAGTATAGTGTGGATCGCTTTGCTCCGTTTGCCCAAAGATGCTTACCTGGGTATTCATATACCAAAAGGATTCGATTGGGGATTGTTTCTTGTAAGTGTTATTCTTTATTTTTTATTGGATAAACTTTTTACCACGTTCAGGGATAAGAAATTAAAAATGTCGCCGGATGAGAACACCGACACCTGGGATGTATTAAAAAGTAAAGAAAAATTGGAAAAGAAAAAGTTCATCATCATTTATATTTTGATGGGTTGTGTTGTTACCGCATTACTGGCACTGAACACGCTTATAAAGAATGCATGGCTCTTCTTTATCTCTGTAATAATTTTACAGCTGGTGTTTTTGTTCATTGTAATCATCCGCCGGGGTAGGGTTCCTTTAAAAAGTAAATCGACACATGGTTTTGAAATGCCGCTTGATTTTGGAACAATTGAAGCTTGGCAACAATCAGAAAATGAGAAGGGCAACCGGTTTAGCATTGGTGTATGGGAGCGCATTTTGTACAATGCCAATATCCCCCGGCAGGAGAAATGGTTTTTTATAGCTTTTAATATTATTTCTGCATTATCGCTGATCGTTTATTTTATTACCATCAATAGTTATGCTTTTTCAGTAAGACTGGGCAGTTTCGCCACTGTTTTAATCGCCTTTGGGGTATTGGTCGGATTCCTTAGCCTGGTAACTTTTGCCTCTGTCGTTTCCCGGGTAAATTTTCATATTATTATCTGGATAGTGATATGGACATTCGGGAATTTTTTTGAACCACACTGGGTTAAATTAATACAGTCATCCCGGGCAGGTACAAAAATTTTCGACAGCAGGCCGGGTTTAAATGATTATTTTGATACCTGGGTAGACAAAAGAAAAGCAGCTATTGATAAGGATAGTTTATACCCCGTTTTCTTTGTACTGGCGGATGGAGGCGCATCCCGAAGCGGTTACTGGACGGCTTCTGTATTGAGCAAACTGGAAGACACTACAAATGGTAAATTCTCGCAGCACCTTTTTTGTTTATCGGGTGCATCAGGTGGCAGCGTGGGCAACGGAACCTTCCTTGCATTATTAAAGAACAGGGACAGCCTGAAAAAAACGGGACAGACATTCACCCGGGGGGCTACTGATTTTTTACGTTCTGATTTTTTAACTTATACGATTGCCCGCATGCTTGGGCCGGATTTTGTTCGGCCCATTTTCCCGCTCCCTTTTATTGATGACCGGGCCGCAGCACTGGAACACGCCATTGATAAGGGAGAACCATCTTTCCTGCAACAAAAATTTGAAACACCGGTTTCGTCATTGATCCCATTTACTAACGGTAACGATAACCTGCCAATAATCTGCATCAATGCCACCCGTATGCAGGACGGGAGGCCGTCGGTGCTGAGCACCATTAAAATAAGTTATCCTGCTTTTGGAGAACGGGTTGATATCCTGGAAACCTTAAAAGCAGGAAAAGATATCAAGCTAAGTACCGCTGTTGTACTGGGCGCAAGATTTCCATATGTGAGCCCGGCTGGTCGGATAGACAGCAGTTATTATGTTGATGGCGGCTATTTCGACAATTCAGGTGCCGGTGTAGTAAATGAAATGCTCATCGCTTTGCGGCAATATATAACAGACAACCTGAACAAAAGACCCTACCTGGCTAAATTAAAATTTTATGTGATCCATGCACAGAACGGGTGGAGCGGCGGCGGTAATATCACCAAAATAAACCCCATCGTCAATGATCTTGCTTCACCCATACTTACCCTGGTTGGCGCTTACGGCACACAAACTTCTGTTAATGACTGGCGGCTGATCAAATACATCAATGCATTCTATGATAACCGAACAGACAGTGGTTATCACCCGGTAAATTTATACAGCGGTAAACCGAAGGAAGATGAGTACCCGATGAACTGGGTGATATCTGATTATTATATCAACAAAATGGACAGCCAGTTAAAAAACCCCGACATGAAAAATTTAATTGAATGGCTGCATACTAAGATTAATTGGTGAGATTAAAAATATATTCCCCACAAACCTGCTTTTCGCCGGCAGGTTTTTTATTTCAGCATAAGGATGTTCAGTTATCTTTATAAAAAAAATATTGTACCCGGTCTTTAAATACATCAGGGAATTTTATCAGCGGGAATTCAGGTTATTTTATTTTCTACTGATATTACTGATGATTGGTTTGCTCATCTACGTAAATTACTGGCATGCACTGGAAATAAAATATATAAATGGTGGCCATAGCAGGTGGAGTCATTTTGCCGGGTATTATTTATTGTATTTCATACCCTTTGCATTGGCTTTCTTTTTACAATTATTTTTTTTTAAAGATTGCAATTACTATAGGAACCGTTGGTTCTGGGCCATCCTCTTTCTTGCCCCGGCATTCTTTTCTTTCCGGGTAAATTTTGATGGGCAGGATATATTGATCAATAAAATATGGACGGGAGATGAATTGGAATTTTGGTCGGCCAGTATTGGTTGGGTGGTAAGAGTCTTTGTGGTATTGATACCGGTATATCTTCTTTGGCAGATAAAAGATAAAAGCAATCAGCCCTTTTACGGATCAAGGGCTTTGGATAATATAAAGCCGTATTTGATCATGCTGCTAATCATGATTCCTTTGATTGCGCTGGCAAGTACACAAAAGGATTTTCTCGAAATGTATCCTAAAGCAAAATTCTTAACTGGCCTGCAACTACCATCAAAAAAATTGCATTATCTTTTTTATGAGCTATGCTATGGATTTGATTTCGTAAGCATTGAATTTTTTTTCAGGGGGTTCTTAATCCTGTCCCTGCTTAAAATTTGCGGCACGCATTGTATCATTCCTGTAGCTTGTTTTTATTGTACTATTCATTTTGGCAAACCGATGGGCGAAGCCATCAGCAGTTTTTGGGGAGGTTTATTGCTGGGCATTGTAAGTTTTAATACACGCAGTGTATGGGGTGGTTTAATAGTACACCTTGGTATTGCCTGGCTAATGGAAATTGGAGGTTGGATAGGGCTTTTTTTTAAAAAATAATTATGTCCGTAAAGTATTTGTAAAACTGAAAAAAGTAATGAACAGGAAGATGTTACGAATAATGATATAAAAGATTAACGATTTTATTCCACTCATTAACACATTAAAAGCAGCAACAGGTCAGCAAAAAGAGTCTTTGGATAAGCCGGTGCAATAAAATTGGCAGGCAGAAGCTATTGCAATTGCAGGGATTGATGCTTAATTTTAGGTGCTTATCATGAAAACGCTGTTAACCATACCTCTATTGTACCTTTTAGCTGTTTCACTATGTTCGTGCCCCTATAGTTCTCCTTACAAACTGGATGATGCGCCCGGCATTTATGTTGAAGATATTTTATTAGGGAAATGGGCAACTTTTGTAAAAAAATCCGGAACAGACCGGGAGGAGCCGGTTAAACTTATCCTCAGTAAAAAAAATGAAACCGAATATAATATCGCATTCATCGGTTATCTCGATGAACTTCGCCCGTTCAATATCATTAATGCCGATTCTGTTACCGGAACGGCGTTTATGTCTACCGTTGGTGAGCTACAGTTTTTAAATATCAGTATCAAGTCGAAAATCTATATCGCCGAGCTAAAATATAAAGACGATAAACTTTCCCTGCTTCCGCTGGTAGAGCATTTTACTGCTAAAATGATAACTAATAATGCAGCGCTTAGAAATTCAGTGGAATTTCATTACAAAACAAGGTTACGCCCCATGTATGATGATGATTTCTGCCTGAAAGACATGGTTAAGGTGAATTAAATAATTCGTTTGTGGAATTCTTTTTAAATTGCCTGTCCATCCAAACGATCGCTTATGCCACAAAGTAAAATTGCGGGTATCGGTTTTTACGTTCCGAAAAATGTTTACACTAATGAAGACCTGAAAAAATACATGGATACCAGTGACGAATGGATCCAGGAACGTACGGGCATAAAAGAAAGGCGCTATGCCAACCGGTTGGGAGAAACCACCACTACAATGGGTGTAGAAGCTGCAAAGATCGCCATTGACAGGGCGGGCATTACTGCACAGGATATTGACTTTATTGTCTTTGCTACAATCTGTCCTGATTATTATTTTCCAGGCTGTGGCGTATTACTGCAACGTGCCATGCAAATGAAAGAGATCGGTGCGCTGGATGTACGCAATCAATGCAGCGGTTTCGTGTACGCATTATCGGTAGCCGACCAGTTCATAAAAACAGGCATGTATAAAAATATCCTGGTAGTGGGAAGCGAAAAGCATTCTTTTGGACTCGACTTCAGTACACGCGGAAGAAATGTATCCGTGATATTTGGTGATGGTGCAGGCGCAGTAGTGTTGCAACCCACCACAAAAGAAGGACAGGGTATCTTAAGCACGCATTTGCACAGTGACGGAGAAAGTGCAGAGATATTAGCCATGTACAATCCCGGTACACATGCCAACCACTGGGCTCCGGAAAAACTGGCTGACTTTAATGATGCGGAAATCGGCGAATTGTTCATGAGCCATGCGATGATCGACAAAGCCCAGTTATTTCCTAATATGGATGGCCCGGCAGTATTTAAAAAGGCAGTGGTAAAGTTTCCCGAAGTGATCATGGAAGCCCTGGTTAAAAATGGGGCAACACCGGCCGACCTGAAAATGCTGATCCCCCACCAGGCCAATTTGCGTATTGCACAGTTTGTACAACAAAAATTAAAATTGCGCGACGACCAGGTACACAATAATATTCAAAAATTTGGTAACACCACAGCAGCATCCGTGCCTATTGCACTATGCGAAGCCTGGGAAGAGGGGAAGATAAAGGAAGGTGATCTGGTATGCCTTGCCGCATTTGGCAGCGGCTTTACCTGGGCCAGTGCACTAATAAGGTGGTAATTTTTTAAACTATTGTGCCCGGTTTTATTTAATTTCATACACTAAAACTTTCACCATGAAACGTAAATCATTCTTAATGCTGTTACTTACAGTTTTTTCAGCGAGCACTTTTGCACAGGTAACTGTTAATGTATTCATTAACGGTATCATGGGCGGCCAATACAATATAAGAGCTAACCAGGTCGATAGCGGCGGTATCTCTTACAAAAAATCGGTCTATAAGAATGTAGATCGACTATCCATCCAGATAAAAGGAAAATCTGTTGATGGCGGATACCTGAGAAAGGTTGAAGTAATGGGCGATGAGGCTACCCCGATCTTTACTGCCGGTGAAACACAAGGTGTGCCTGGACAATTTATCCTAACAGACAAAAATGTATTAAAAAGATTAGGTAAAGGCAAGTCTATAAAAATGTATGTAGAAAAAACTCCGGCTAATACAAAAAGCAAAGAGGGTGTTAAAAAGGTTTACATCGGTATGCTTACCAGGGCATAGAGCCAAACTTATCTTCTTATCAATTCTTTTGGGCACCGGCAATAAATACCGGTGCCCTCTTATATTTAACAGTATTTGTGTTTCTTTTTAATTATATTTATATACAAAATTTTAAACAATGAAATTAATATCCATACTTATATTACTCCTCGTATTTTCTGCAACCGCAACCTTTGCACAGGATACAGTGAATGTTTTCATCAATAACCTTAAAGCGGGGCAATACATAATTAAAGCCAACCAGGCAGATGGCGGAATCTGGTATAAGAAAAGGGTATATAAGAATATGAGCCAGCTGGCTATTGAAGTAAAAGGTCAATATATCGGCAGCAATATTTACAAAAGAGTGGTTGACGTAACCGATGATAAAGAAAACTCTCTCTTCAAAGCCCCGGAAAGCCCTGGTATTTTTGGGCAATTTATACTTACAGAAAAAGCTGTCATTAAAAGATTGTCCGCCGGCAAGATGGTAAAGCTTTATTTGCAGATGGACCCGGCAAACGACATGATGAAAGCTCCTTCCAGGAGAGTTTTTATAGGCACCCTTACTGCTAAATAAACTGCATGAGCCGTAAGTTTATTTTTTTTATTAACCCTATTTCGGGTACCAGTGGGAAAATACTTTTACTTGAACTAATAAAAAAAAGAACAACGGGTGAAAAGATACCTTTCGAAATCCTGCATACCAATGCCGAAGGCAATTACCTGTTCTTAAAAGAAAAGATCGCTGGTGAAAAAATTACAGACATCATTGTATGTGGAGGGGATGGCACGGTGAATCAAATAGCCAATGCATTACAGGGAATTGATGTGAACATCGGTATAATACCAATGGGCAGCGGTAATGGGCTGGCTTTTGCTGCAAAGATCCCCAAAAAAGCAGACAAAGCCCTGGACCTGATCTTCAAAGGCAGTGCCGTTTACATCGACAGTTTTTATATCAATAAAACATTCAGTTGTATGCTGTGTGGAGTTGGTTTTGATGCACAGGTAGCTCACGACTTTGCCCGCCAGCAAAAACGGGGATTGGCTACCTATGTAAAGCAATCCACCAGGAATTTTTTTAAAGCAAAGCCCTATCCGTTTGGACTATCTGTAAACGGAGAAGTATTTTCCACTGAAGCTTTTTTCATCAGCATTGCCAACAGCAACCAGTTTGGCAATAATTTTACTATTGCACCGCAAGCCAGCCTGTATGATGGTTTGCTGGACATTGTTGTGGTAAATAAAATGAGTAAGCTGCGGATGTTATGGACAGTGCTTAAACAGATCCGCAATGGACAGGTACGGTTATACGAAGACAAGAAATATCATCGTAATGAGATCCATTATTTCCAGGTAAAGAAAATAAGCATACAAAATCCCGAACTGGCTCCCTTACACATTGACGGCGACCCTGCCACAACTTCCAATCACTTTGAAATTGAAATCATCGAAAACGCCTTTAGGTTGATAATGCCATAGCCGGATCACTTCAACAGTTCCTGTAATTGTTTCAGCATTGCCTGGTTATAAGCATTATTAAAAGATGCTTTTACATCTCTTTTTTCACTTGCGGTTAAATGAAAGTTCAGGGCCGCACCATTGTCTTCCTTTTCGGGCACGTACATGAATACAATACGATGCAGGTTCGAATCAATATCATCGTGCAGGTAACTGTATTGGTCAGTTTCAGAATAGTCCTGCAGTTTATACCAGTTGTGCTGCAGTATGGTGGCAGGTTTTACAATAACATCTGTGATAGAACCGGTTTCAAAAGGCTGTTGCCAGTTATCGCTCATCCTGTCGCGTAGTTGCACAATAATTACACCACCTGTATTTTGCCGTATCCAATCCTTGAAATTTTCAATGAAGCGAAGTGCTGTTTCCTGTCCAAAATTATCCCTTAGCCCCGCATCCATTACATCAATAACAGGATCGGTAGGTAACCATACATTAGGCAATACATAAGGAAACGTTGCATTCATTCTTAAAGCGGTAAGCAGGCGGATATTCAATGGATCCTGTTTTGCAAATAAAGCTGCGAAGTCCACAGCATCGGGACTGGCAGTTGGATCATTGGAATAAAACAAGGGCTTCATCATAAAACTTAAGGGCTGAGAGCATAACATCATGCGCCGCCCGTCGCGGGTAATGGTGGAATTGAAGATCATTAAAGGGATGACGGCATTTTTTTCATCATCCCTGTATGCTGCCAGTTGTTTATCAAGTAATCCTTTGCTGTTTTCATTGAGTTTTTGTTCAAACGCATAGCCCCTGTCTTTTACGTATTTGTTTTCTCCTACGGAAAATTTTTGTGCAGGAGAAAAAATATCACGTGCAATCATGGAAGAAAAAACAGGGTTCAGCAGGTCTTGCGCAATATTATCGGTGTAGGTTGGGTTGTAAATATCAATGCGTTGCCCCTTTTGCTTTTGCAGGTACAACTCACGGTAATAAGTAGCTGCCAGCATTCCGCCACTGGCACCGCTCATGAGCATAGTGTGTTGCAATAACTGCCCATTGGTAATACTATCCAGCCGCTGCAGTGTATTCATCACAAAAGTGCCGCTGCGCAATCCCCCTCCGCTTACATTGATAAAAACTATTACCGGCTTTTCTTCTTTTTGTTTCCTCTTCCAGTTTTCCAGGATGGTAATCATGTTGTTTTTATCAGCAGCGATATTTTCGGGTAAACATAATTTTTGCAGTGATTGTTTATTATAACCAGGGCGTTCGCTGATGTTGGTATAATTAAGTCCATAAGCCTTATTACGCGGATCTATGATCTCCTGCTGGTAAAGTATATCCAGTAAAAAAATAAGTGCGATGATAAATGGCAGGCTCCAGCTTTGTAAAAAATAAGTGAGTGACCCGATCACCGCCATCATTACTGCAAAAAAAATGAATATGCTTGCAGCCGCAGGTACCTGGAAAAATTTATCGTCCATATAAAACCCTACAACGATCAAAAAAATAAAGGCAAGCACAATACTGATGATGCCCGCAAAATGGTGCCGTTTAA
>JAYWAN010000191.1:0-9343 GCA_043782405.1 Chitinophagaceae bacterium | reverse complement strand
TTAGTTATATCCTATCTACGGAACATGAAGATCGCCGGTTTTTGCACCCCGGCACTTTAACAAGTTGTTAAGTAATAAATTTAAGCATTAATTTTGGGTACAAAAAGTTAATATCAATGGGCATATTCAACCAGATCGCCGAATACTTATACCTGAAGAAAAAAGACCCTAACCGGCCTCATTCGAAGTTTGTGAAATACATGCATGGCATCAACCGCCTTTCTATTTTATTGTTTTTACTGGCGATGGTCATACTGGCGATAAAACTATTGCGCTAACCCAAGAAAATCACAAATAGTTTTTGCTGCATTCGCCGATGCATGTCCGCCCTCACTCAATAATTTTTTCAGCGCCGCATAATCTTCTTTCAATTGAGCCTGCTTTGATACATCGGTAAGTAATTTTTCTAATTCCTGTTGCAGGTTCTTAGGAGTGAGGTCATTTTGGATCAATTCTTTCACCACTTCTTTATCCATGATGAGGTTTACCAGGCCGATGAATTTTATTTTGATCAGCCTCCTGGCGATCTGGTAAGAGAGGCCATTGCCCTTATAGCAAATCACTTCGGGTACACCAAGCAATGCGGTCTCCAGCGTGGCAGTGCCACTGGTTACCAGTGCTGCTTTTGCCTGCGCCAATAGTTCATAGGTTTTGTTTACCACCGATGATACATTACCATGAGGTGCTAAAAGTTCATGGTAAAAACTTTCTTCCAGTCCGGGCGCTTTAGCAACCACAAATTGATAAGCCGGAAAATGTTTTGCCACGTCCAGCATGATTGGAAGTTTTTTCCGTATCTCCTGTTTCCTGCTGCCTGGCAATAATGCAATAACATAACCACCATCTGCGGCCTCAGCTTTTAACGCTGCATGCTTAACCATAAAATCTTCGATCACTTCCACCAACGGGTGCCCCACATATTCCACTTCCCATTTCCACTTATCCCTATAATATTTTTTTTCAAATGGCAGTATGCAGATCATTTTATCAATGCATTGCTTCATCATTTTAACCCTGTTTGCCTTCCATGCCCATACCTGCGGCGAAATATAATAGATCACTTTTATGCCCAGCTGCTTTGCAGTTTTGGCGATACGTAAATTAAAGCCGGGATAATCAATTAAAATGAGTGCATCTGGTTTGTATTGAAGGATGTCGGCTTTGCAAAATTTCAGGTTCTTGAAAATAGTGCCCAGATTTTTCACCACTTCTGTGAAACCCATAAAAGCCAATTCCCTGTAATGCTTTACCAGTATGGCTCCTGTGCCTGCATCTTGTCGCCGCCCCAGCAACGGATATCCGCAGCAGTATCTAATTGCTGTAATTCCCTGATGAGGTTACTGCTGTGCAGGTCACCGCTTGCTTCCCCGGCAATGATATAATAACGCATATTGAATGAATTGCGACTGCAATTTACCTGATTATTGCTATTAAACTGGCTGCTGTTTTGCAATCGGTACTACCGCTTAGTGGTATTGTGCAGCCAGCGTTTTGTTATTATATTTAAAAGTTAAATCTTTTATTATGCCACGACTTTTTATGCTGTTATTATTTTGTTTGGGAACCTGCCATTTGCAGGCGCAGGGCGACCCGGAGTTTCCCAGGGAATTTATCATGCATGTAAAACTTCACAATGGAATGGTCACTGATTTTAATTCCACTTCGCCTGATCCCTATGTAGGCGGAATACAATTGGTGCCCCAGTACACACTGGTGGTGAATAAACTGCGTGGCGGTATTATTGCCGATATGTTTTATACCGGGAAGAAGTTGCAGGCAGCTTTTGGCCCTACGGTTTCAGTGAAATTAAAAACGATGAAGGCCGGCCCATTGGGATCTGCAGCCAATATTCACTTCAATTTTGATTACCTGTTTGGAACGCAAAAGCAGCGATTGATAGGCGGGGGTATAAATGCTGATGTGCTGAACTGGTTTGTGGTTGGCCTGTCGGCTTACCGTGATTATAATTTAAACAACTGGTGGTTTCAAAATACATTGGGCATCCGCATCAGTAAAATAAAAAAGAAAAAAGGTCATTTTGATTAAAACTGAATTTTATGAGCAGAGCATTGGTCATCAGCGGCGGCGGTTCTAAAGGGGCATTTGCCGTAGGCGTAATTAAAAGATTGCAGCGGGAATATCCCGGGCTTGAGTTCGACATATTTGTCGGGACCAGCACCGGCTCCCTCATTGTGCCATTGGTTGCATTGGGAGAGATGGCCCTGGTAGAAAAATTGTACACTACGCAAAAAACGGAGGATATTGTCATTACCAACCGTTTGGGCGACAGGATAAATGACAATTCTATTTTTGACGCAGGCCCGCTGGAAGAACTGGTGATCGGCAATTATACCGATCAGCGTTATTCGACCCTGTTAGTATCGGGCAAGAAGATATTTTTGAATACAGTATGCCTGCAAACGGGCAACCTGGTGGTGTTTACAAATGCCACTGATCCGGCAGTGGGAAAATATTATGAGGTAAAGACATTGGCGGATGCGGATCATTTCAGAAGGGCGGTGATGGCCTCTGCCAGTCAGCCTGTATTTATGCCGCCGGTAAAAGTGAATAAGAATGTACCGGGAGAAGCCCATCCCGATCACCAGTTTGTGGATGGAGGTGTACGGGAATATGCAGGTGTTGAAATGGCCATTGATAATGGCGCCACAGAGATATTTACCATCTTGTTGTCGAGTGACCAGGCGGATGATGACGATGGTACGATCACCGGGCTCTTTACCATTTTACAAAAGACCGTTGATATTTTTATCGATGATGTAGGAAAGAATGACCTGATCATCCCTGAACAATATAATGAGGCGCTGGAATATATTGATGCCATAAAAAATAAAATGAAACGGGCAGGCATAAGCGCAGATAAGATAACTGAATATTTTAATGTTCGGGGACGACAAAGCCCCTATGAAGATAAAGTGCCGCTGAAATTATACACCATTCGCCCCGATGCACCGCTGGGCGGTGGCCCCGGTGGACTAACCTTCGATCCCGTAGCCATGCAGGCCATGTTGAAAAAAGGGGAAACTGCCGGTGATGATTTCATTGCTTCACTTAAACCCGCAGACATTACCTGGGCATGATCAGCTGAATGTTTTGATACATAGTACCAGTAACCCATACACGCAGGTGAGTACAAAAATACCTTTGGCGGTCTTATCCTTGTGTGTATTAATGTAAACAGTAAACAGCACGGCATTCACCAGCAGGGCCAAACTGAGGGCAACAGTAAATGTGCGGTGACCGGGTTCAAGGTACATGAACTGGAAGGTTTCCTTAAAACTAAAGGGTTGAAATTTCATGTACTTGAATATCAGTATGCCAATGATGGGCCCGATAAAACCCAGGATGGCTCCAAATATAAAATTGTCTTTTTTGAATATCATTTGAATAGTTTCTTTTTTTCCAGTTGTTCTTTCAGGGCGTAGTTGGTGAGGTCAAACTGTACCGGCACCACGCTGATATAGTTATTCTGCAGTGCCCATACATCGGTGTCTCTGCTTTTGTCGAAATTGACGAATTCGCCGGTAAGCCAATAGTATTTTTTCCCCTGCGGGTCTTTGCGTTCATCAAAATCCTCTACGTATTTGGCATAAGCCTGTTTGCAGATCTTTATTCCTTTTATTTCTTCCTGCGGTACAGCGGGGATGTTTACATTCAGTAAAAGGTGCTTATCCGATTTGTGCTGCAATATCGTCTTTACAATTTTATGGATAAAATGCCGGGCAGCAGAAAAATCAGCTTCAAATCGGTAATCCAATAAGGAAAAACCGATGCTGGGAATGCTTTCAATGGAAGCTTCCATGGCCGCACTCATGGTGCCACTGTAAATGACGTTGATAGAATGATTGGCGCCATGGTTGATGCCGCTCAGGCAAATATCCGGTTTGCGGTGCAGTATCTTATCTACGGCTAGCTTTACACAATCTACCGGTGTGCCTGATGTTTGCCAGGCTTCCACATCGCCAAACATGGCTACTTTGTTCATGCGCAGCGGTGTGCCGATGGTGATGGCATGTCCCATTCCGCTTTGTGGTTTATCAGGGGCCACCACCACTACTTTACCCAGGCCCTTAACGGCTTCCACCAAATTACGTATACCCGGCGCCGTGATACCATCGTCATTGGTGATGAGGATAATCGGTTGTTCTTTCTTTTTTGTCATTTAAAAAATTCGATTCATTATTAAAACTGTGGAAATAATTGTCTTGCAATACCCGGCTGGCGGAAGGGCCAGGGGATCATGGCAAGAATGATCAGCAGGGCGATGCCGAACCAGATCAAACTGAGTTTATGTTTTTTTGCATCAGTGCCTGCACGCTTCACCATGCTCCTGCCCGCGTGTACAAGCAGCCAGGCAATAATCATCATCAGCGCATGCTCCACTGCAAAAAAACGGAGGGCCGAATTCTTCATTACTTCGGCTGCATTGCTCTTGAGGTTGGCAAACCAGGAATTATTAAAATATAAGATCAGCCCTATCAATAATTGTATATCGCAAAAGATCATGAACAGGAGGCTGGCCCTGTTGTCATTGGCACGGTAAGCTCTTTTGGCAACAACACCCGACAGGGCATTGATCACCGTCCATAGCCCAAACAGTAAAATGGCCCAGCGAAGAATATTATGTATTATTAAAGTATAATTCATAAAATAGTTTTGCTGCAAAAATAAGGCAAGTGGGGGAAGGGGGACTGTTTTTTTGAAGGATGAGAAGAGGATGAGGCAGCAGGATGAGACAAATTCCTAGGACAAATACATCCTGTCAGCCGACAGGCAGACTAGTTAGAAACGAAGACGAGGGGCTTTTCGCCGGATCTTGTTCCACTCTCAGAAACTACGGAAAACAGATCAGTTATTTGACGCACCTCCCCTGTATCCAAGCCCTGACCTGGTAACAGCGCAGGGCGAAGGACCGCTAAAGTCAATATCCCTGCATTCCGTTTGCCATTTTACGGTTTGCGTTTTATAATCATAGGCATACACGAATCCTGCCTGGTAAATGCCCCCGTTTGGCAGGATCACATCACTTAATGCGGAAGTATAGTAAACGATATTGCCTATCACGGTAAGCCCGTAATTGCTTCCCGCCCTGGTGGGCAGCGTAGCCTTCCACTGGCCCGTATAAGCATCATGGATACGCAAGCGGCTATCCGGTATGAACGCCAGGCTGTCGATGATGACCGGGGATATGCCATCACCATATTCAATATTCCCGGTGTAAATATGTGCGGCAACATAAGACGATGATTTAAGCGTGCCGGTTGCGGAATCAAGTATGAACAGGTTGTCTGCCTTGAAGTAAATATTCCCGTTCTTCACATTCAGCCCTTCGGGATCATCCGCCGTAAATGCATAAGAGGGCTTCTTCCATATTTCCGCTCCCGTTGCGGTATTCAATGCGCTCAATGTGTTGCTGAATGAGATCACGTATGTCCTGTCGGTAAATACCACGGGCGGGACACTTGGATTCTCCCCTGCATAATATCCCCATTTCTTCAGCCCCGAACTGGCTTCGATGGCATACAGGGAATCCATCGAATTGTAATAAACAACGTTATTCTTTATCGTTAGCAAAGTGCTTCCGCCCGGTTTTACAAAGCTCCAAATGATCGAACCATTGTTTGCATTCAATGCGTATGCGCCCGTGGAGGTTGAAATATAAACGATATCATTTCCCATCACGGGCGAATTGCCATAGATATCCCCGGTGACGGCAGTGGACCATTTCAGCGATCCCAAAGTATCATATGCATACAACTTATTGTCCCAGCAACCCACGAAGACCTTGCCTTTTGAATAGGTGGGTGAGGCCGTTACATTTCCGCCCAGGGTCACCGTCCATTTCAGGCTGCCATCTGTGGCATTCAATGCCAATAGTTTTTTGCTGTATCCCCCACTCACGAAGATCAGCGTTGCGGTATCCGAGGGCAATACGATAACTGCATTGGTTCTGAAGGAAACTTCATTCCCGTACAGGTATGAGCTGCTGACCTTCGCATATGCCCTAACGTAATAGGTGGTATTAGGCAAAAGGCCGGTGATGATACAATTAAAACTCCCGCTGCCAATGCCGTTGATGATCTTTTGATTTAGCACGGTTGGCCCGGAAGCGGTATGATAACAGATCCCCCTTTCGGTCACGCTGTCCGCTCCGTTGCTGGTAATGGTTCCGCCTGAGATAGATGTGGTGGTAGTGATCAAATAGGGAGCCGTGGTGGTAATGCCTATCGGATTTATGGGCGTTGTGTTATTGGTTATACTACTGCTTTTTTTGCACCCTGCCAGCATGCAAAAAAATAAAATGGTGCTGTAAAAGGGTAGCAGCGTTATTTTTTTCATGTCAACGGGTTTTGTTTATAATTGTTTTGGTGCAAAAAATACGGTAACTGTAGTTTCTCCACGCAAAGCAGCAAAGATTCGCAAATAAAACCAACCACAGATTACACAAATTACAACAGAAAATTCAAATGCATATCTGTGGTCAATATGATACCTGCGCCCAATAAGAAGGTCAGCCTGCAAGCAATTTGCGAAAACCTGCAGCCCCAAAAATAAATTTGGTATAACTAAATAAATTAGTATATTTGTGCTAATCAAATTAGTTGCACCATGTCACAAGCCGGACAAAACCTTAAATACCTGCGTAAACTCCGTGGGTGGACGCAGGAAGAATTTGCCAATAAGCTCCGTATCAAACGCTCCCTCATTGGCGCTTATGAAGAAGAACGTGCCGACCCGCGGCTGGATGTATTAGAGATCATCGCCGATATGTTCAAGCTCAGTCTGGATGAGCTTTTACTCAAAGACCTTGGTAATACATCAGGTAATTATATGACCAGGCGCAGGCAGCAAAAAATGATGAGCGCCGACAGGAATATCATCCATTTTGTTCCCGTAAAAGCCGCCGCCGGTTACCTGGCCAGTTATGCCGATACGGAATTCATTGATGAATTAAATACATTCACCCTGCCCATGTTATCGGGAGGAAATTACCGGGCTTTTGAGATCATTGGTGATAGCATGTTGCCAACACCTAGTGGCAGTATCATTGTTGGAGAAAAGATCGAGGGCCCCGCTGATATTAAAAACAGCCAGGCATATATCGTGGTGAGCCGTAATGAAGGGATCGTATACAAGCGGGTGGAAAAAAATAACCGCAGCAAAAATAAACTGATGCTGGTGAGCGATAACCCGCAATACCAGCCCTACCAGGTGAATGCCGAGGATGTGGTGGAA
This sequence comes from Chitinophagaceae bacterium, assembly GCA_043782405.1. Taxonomy (GTDB): domain Bacteria; phylum Bacteroidota; class Bacteroidia; order Chitinophagales; family Chitinophagaceae; genus Ferruginibacter. The sequence goes on along the minus strand of JAYWAN010000191.1, from coordinate 2,089 downwards.
TTGTGGCAGGCACAAATGGTTATCAGTAAGATCAGTCAGCAACAAAGATGGGATGTAAACTCACTGGCCAGTATGGTCAATAACCTGCAAAGCCAGGTGAGCACTTTAAAGAAAAAAATGAACTAAGTAATAAGCGATGAAAGAATTGGTATTTGATCAAACAGGCGAATTGGAAATAAAGGCTTCGGCAAGATCGTCCCAAAAGGATTTTGATTTTTTTATTGGTAAATGGAGGATCAAGAACAGAAAATTAAAATCGAGACTCGATAACTGCAATGAGTGGATAGAATTTGAAGCCACCCAAACGAATTATAAGGCACTCAATGGCCTTGCCAATATGGATCATTTCTATACCACCCTCAGTGGAAAAGCTTTTGAAGGAATGACAGTGCGGCTTTTTGACCCCAAAACAAAACTATGGAGTATTTATTGGGCAGATAGCAATACCGGCAAGCTTGATAAACCTGTAATGGGTTCGTTTGAAAAGAATATCGGGCACTTTTATACAAAGGACCGGTTCAATGGAAAAGAGATCATCATGGTTTTCCAGTGGGATAAAACAGATAAAGATAACCCCGTATGGAGCCAGGCTTATTCTGACGATAACGGACAAACATGGGAGTGGAACTGGTATATGTACATGAGCAGGATGAATTAGTTAATAATTCAGTGTTAAGAATGTAGAGTTATGAAATGTATAAATTATTTGAACGCTTAACTCTGAATTCTGAACTCTTAACTTTCAAATGTGCATTTCTATCTAATAACTCCTGTTTTCAAACACTTAATTTAGCAACAGATACATCGATTAATAACAACAAAAAACAAACAGTTATGATTAAGTTACAGGTTATTGGCAATCTAGGGGCAGATTGCATTCAAAAAGAAATTAACGGTAAGACCGTAATTAATTTCAATGTGGCCCATTCGGAAAAATTTAAAGATGCCCAGGGCAATCTTAAGGAGAGAACCATTTGGGTAAATTGCGCATACTGGACTGATAAGACCGCCATTGCGCAATACCTGGTAAAAGGTAAAACAGTATATGCAGAAGGTTCTCCGGAAGCAGATGCTTATACCAACAAAGAAGGACAGGTTTCTGCAACACTGCGTATGCGGGTGCAAACAGTTCAACTGTTGGGCGGTAACAGTGGCGAAGGCCAGGGATCAAACCAGGGTAATGTTACACATGCGGGTACAGGCGTAGCGCCGGTTGTAATGAACCAGCCAGCCAGCGCTGTGGCAGCGGTTGATGATCTCCCGTTTTAGTTTCCCAATATTTTATTTATCAAGCTTCCCAAACGGGAAGCTTTTTTATTTCTATACCTTTTATTAAGTATTTAACTTGTGTAAAATCATTTGCCATGCAAAAACGATTGCTCCTCTTATTCCTTCTCTTCTCCTGTAAGCTCCTGGCTCAAAAAAATTATCTGCAATATGTTGACCCGATGATCGGCACGGGCGGACATGGGCATACTTACCCGGGTGCTGTATTACCGCATGGTATGGTGCAGTTGAGTCCTGATACACGCCTGGAAGGTTGGGACGGCTGCAGTGGTTACCATTATTCGGACAATTATATTTATGGATTTACGCATACACATCTCAGTGGTACCGGCTGCAGCGATTATGGCGATATTTTAGTGATGCCGATGAATGGCAATCCTTCATCCGATAATAAGATCTATGGATCTACATTTCAGCACGGCAATGAAAAAGCATCTCCCGGATATTATTCCGTAAAACTGGACGATGATGATATTTTAGCTGAACTGACTGCAACCACAAGGGTGGGTTTTCATAAGTATACTTTCAATACCGCCGGGCAACATAATATCATAATCGACCTCAAACATCGGGATGCAGTACTGGCATCATCCATAAAGTTCATCAACGATCACACCATCGGGGGATTACGGCGTAGCAAAGCCTGGGCTGATGACCAGTATGTTTATTTTGTCATAGAATTTTCTGCTCCATTTGCAAAATATGGTATCTGGACAAATGACCAGCTCACTGATAACACAAAAGAAATCAATGGGAAGAACCTGAAAGCATTCTTTCAGTTTGCAGATAAGATAGTGATGGC
>JAYWAN010000190.1:0-3547 GCA_043782405.1 Chitinophagaceae bacterium | reverse complement strand
TATCCCATACTTTAATACCATACTTACAATAAGCAGCCTACTTTTGTATAATCATTTCAAAAAGGATGGCAGAGTTATTCATCAATAAAGTAAGCAGGGCCAGGCAATACCTTTTCAGCATATTACTGGTTTGTGGTGTAGCGGCCCTTTGTTATGCGCTCACTGATTTTATCGGATACAAAGTGGTGGCTTTTATCCTCCTGCTTACCGTGTCTGTCATTGCCATGTTATTTGACATTTTACCGGTGCTACTCGCTGCACTCCTAAGCGCTTTGATCTGGGATTTCTTTTTTATCCCCCCGCATTTTACGTTACAGGTAGGCACAACCGAAGACGCCATTTTATTGCTGATGTATTTTGTGATAGCGTTGGTAAATGCCGTACTCACCTATAAAATACGCCAGGTAGAAAAACAAGCCCGGCAAAAAGAGGAAAAAGCCCATACTGTCAAATTATACAATACTTTACTTAATTCACTTTCGCACGAATTGCGTACACCCATTGCCGCTATCATTGGTGCTACCGACAATTTGCAAACCAATTCTTCAAAGCTTACCCCTCAAAATAAAAATGAGCTGATCGCTGAAATTGCCAAAGCTTCTTTCCGCCTGAACCAGCAGGTGGAGAACCTCCTGAACATGTCGAGACTTGATTCGGGTATCATTCAACCGCGTAAAGACTGGTGCGATATCAGCGAAGTGGTCTATGACACCGTAAAAAGAATAGAAGAAAACAAAATAACGCAGAAGATCAGCATCAATATCAATCCTGCCATTCCCCTTTTTAAACTGGACAAGGGCATGCTGGAACAGGTGATCTATAATTTACTCAACAATGCAGTTTTATATACTAACCCGGGATCCAAAATTGACGTCGTCGCTATCTGCCATGCTGATGTTTTACAAATCATCATTGAAGATAACGGCAAAGGCTTTCCCGAAGAAGAGATCAGCCTTGTCTTTGATAAATTCTACCGCCTTAAGAATTCCAACACCGGCGGCACCGGCCTTGGCTTATCCATTGTAAAAGGTTTTACAGAAGCATTAGGCGGAATCGTTAGTCTGCAAAACATATCCACCGGCGGTGCAAGGTTCACACTTGATATCCCTGCCGAAACATCTTATTTAAAAAACCTGAAGAATGAGTAATAAGGCAACGATATTGATCATTGATGATGAAGTGCAGATACGCAAGTTGCTGGAAATTACTTTGGAAAGCAATGATTATACAGTAACACAAGCTGCCACAGCAAAGGAAGGATTGGTCATGGCTGCTAATCATCCGCCCGAACTCATCATACTTGACCTGGGTTTACCGGATGAAGATGGCCATAGTGTATTAAGGAAATTAAGGGAATGGTACAATAACCCGGTGATCATTCTTTCTGTATTAAGTAATGAAGAGGATATTATCAGGGCATTGGACAATGGCGCCAATGATTATTTGATAAAACCATTCCGTACAGGAGAATTACTGGCACGCATCCGCTCGGCACTGCGTGGGATGTTTATGGAAGAGAACAATCCCTTAATAATTTGCGAAGAACTGCAGATCGACCTGTCGGCAAGAACTGTAAAGAAGAATAATGAAGTAATCAAACTTACTGCTACAGAATATAATCTTCTTGCATTATTTGCAAAGAACGAAGGAAAAGTATTGACACATCAATATTTATTAAGAGAGGTATGGGGACCGGGTTATATCAGCCAGTCACAATATTTAAGGGTATTCATTGCACAACTCAGAAAAAAAATTGAAAACGATCCCAACCGCCCGGAGATGATCCTGACCGAATCGGGTGTGGGCTACCGCTTTGTCTGTAAGGAATAATCCATAAAACATATAAAATTCATACCATGAATTCGAACACAAAAAGTTTGAACAGGATAACTATTGCCTCACTGCTGGTAGCATTGGGTATAATTTATGGAGATATCGGTACCAGTCCGCTCTATGTTTTAAAAGCCGTAGTAGGCGAAAGGAAGATTGATGAAACCCTTGTCTATGGCGGCGTTTCACTCATCTTCTGGACACTGGTATTTCAAACTACCATAAAATATATCATACTAACTTTAAGGGCCGATAACCAGGGTGAAGGCGGTGTATTTTCTTTGTATGCATTGGTACGACGTTACGGAAAATTTTTAGTGATCCCTACCATTCTTGGTGCTACTACATTACTGGCCGATGGTATCATCACCCCTCCCATCTCTGTAGCATCTGCCATTGAAGGTTTGAATTCGGTGAATGGTTTAGAAAAAATAATTGTTCCCGGTAATACCCTTACCATCGGTATTGTAGTGGCCATCATCTCCGGCTTGTTTTTCTTTCAGCGTTTTGGTACACAAAAAATAGGCAAAGCTTTTGGGCCGGTGATGGCCCTGTGGTTTGGTATGTTGCTCATTGTGGGTGGCGCAGAGATCATGCATTACCCGGATGTATTGAAAGCGATCAGTCCGCATTATGGCTACGAGTTACTCGTACATTACCCGCAGGGATTCTGGTTATTGGGCGCCGTATTTCTTTGTACCACCGGTGCCGAAGCCCTGTACAGCGACCTGGGCCATTGCGGTATCAAGAATATCCGCATCACCTGGATATTCGTAAAGATAAGCCTGGTCATCAATTATATCGGGCAGGCTGCATGGATCATGCACATGCAACAGCCCACACTGAACGGCCTTAATCCCTTTTTTGAAATGATGCCTCACTGGTTCCTGTTGCCCAGCATCATCATCGCCACAGCTGCCACCATCATCGCTTCGCAGGCGCTCATCAGTGGTTCGTATACCCTGATAAGCGAAGCCATGAACCTTAATTTTTGGCCACGCGTTACCGTTAGACAGCCCAGTGATATCAAGGGACAGATATACATTCCGAGTGTGAATACGATCCTTTGGATAGGTTGTGTACTGATGATCGTATATTTTCAAACCTCCTCGCACATGGAAGCGGCATATGGTTTTTCCATCACCATTGCCATGATGATGACCACCGTGTTATTGAATTATTATTTACTCTTCCGCTTAAAATGGAACCGGGTATGGGTGGCCCTGATCATTGGCATGTTCGCCATCATTGAGATCTCTTTCTTCATTGCCAATGTGGCCAAGATAAAAGAACGCTGGATGTTCCTGTTCTTTGAGCTTTTCATTTTTATGACAATGTATGTATGGTATTATGCCCGCAAGATCAACAACAAATTTGTAAAATTCGTTGACCTCGGTAAGTATACACCGCAGCTGATAGAATTAAGCAAGGATGATTCCATAGAAAAATTCTCCACGCATCTCATTTATTTATCAAAAGCCAATAGCCGATCACAAGTGGAAGAAAAGATCATCAGGTCCATCTTCTCAAAAAAACCAAAGCGTGCAGATGTGTATTGGTTTGTACATATTGACAGGGCCGAAGAACCTTATACCATGAGTTATGATGTATCGGAACTGGTAGATGATAAAGTGATAAAAGTGACCATCCACCTGGGTTTCCGCATACAGCCCAAAACCGAACTCTACTTTAAAAAGATAGTGTTAGAACTGGTGGC
>JAYWAN010000189.1:0-24829 GCA_043782405.1 Chitinophagaceae bacterium | reverse complement strand
GAGTGGCTAATAGAATTTGATAATGCCCCGGATGACCTTGATGCTTTTACTTTTGAGCTGGATACGGCTTTAAAAAGCATCAACAGCGATTATGAAGCCAAGCGGTACAAGAATATTGCCCTGAGGTTGCCTGTTGTACATGCTTTACCCGCAGGAACTTTTAATAAATGGTTGCGCAGCAAAGGCAGGCTTGGTGGGCAGCACAAAGTGCCCCGGCTGAGTAATGAAAGGGTAATGCTGGAAGAAATTCTGGCCATCAATAATAAATAGGCTGATTTATTTACTTTTGTTATTAATACCTAAAGCATAAAAATGAAATTATTAGAAGGAAAAACAGCCATCATTACCGGGGCGGCCCGTGGTATCGGGGAAGGCATTGCACTAAAGTTTGCCGAGCATGGTGCAAACATTGCATTCACTTATGTGAGTGACGGCAGTACGGATAAAGCAAAAGTATTGGAAGATAAATTGATTGCATTGGGTGTAAAAGCAAAAGCCTACAAGACCAATGCGAGTGATTTTTCCGCCTGTGAAATTTTTGTAAATGATGTGATGAAAGAATTTGGTACTGTTGATACCTGTGTTAACAATGCGGGTATTTCTAAAGATAATTTATTGTTGCGAATGACACCCGAACAATGGGATGAAGTGATGCTGGTAAACCTGAAAAGTGTTTTCAATATGACCAAGCAGGTGATACGTCCAATGATGAAAGCAAAAAATGGCAGTATTATTAACATGAGTAGCATCATTGGTGAAATGGGTAATGCCGGGCAAAGCAGTTATGCTGCAAGCAAGGCTGGAATTATCGGCTTTACAAAAAGCGTAGCCAAAGAACTGGGCAGCCGCAACATACGTTGTAATGCAGTAGCCCCGGGTTTTGTGGAAACAGATATGACCAGTTATTTAAAAGAAGGCGAAGGTGCCGAAAAATATAAAGCGAGTATTCCCTTGGGCCGCTTTGCCAGCACAGAAGATATTGCTAATGTGTGTTTGTTTTTAGCCAGCGATATGGGCTGCTATATTACTGGCCAAACCATCAGTGCATGCGGAGGGTTGAATATATAATTAAGGTTTTATGATGTTGAGCATCATATCCTCTAAAAAGGCGGCAACTTTGGTGTCATCTTTTTGATTGGTAAAATCAGTAAGCGAAGGCAGATTATTCATAAAGAAATTTTGAAAATGCGCCATTTCAATGATGGTTGTAGCTAGGCATCTGGGATACTTATATTGGGGGTTACAGTCTGAAATAATATCGGCAATAATTGCACAAATATCTTTGTATGGTTTAAAAAATTGATGTTTGTTATCCTCAGTTACCTGTTTAGTTAAATAGGTTTTAGATCCTTCGGAAATAACAATTCGGTGCAATAATTTTTCATTTACATAGTCTGTACTTTCATCGTCTTCCACGACAGAAGTTAACAGTCTGATAATTTTTTTCAATTTTGTAATGGGCGCCTGAATATTATTCGTTTGGTAGTTTATCTGAAATTCCAGCCAGCCCCAATACCAAGTTATAATATATATAAGCAGGTAATGTTTATTTTCAAAATAGCGATAAACACTGGCCTCTGTAGTACCGCTAACCGCCGCCAGTTTCTTAAACGTAAATGCTTCAAACCCAAATTTATCTATCAGCTCAATGCTGCTTTTAATGATTTTTTTACCGAGAGTAGTATGCTCCGGATTGCGCAAAAAAAGACCCTCGTTCGTTTTTAACTGTAATAACAACTTCATATTAATCCCACCTTTAAAATGTAAAGGTAAATCATTATTTTCTTTTAAAAAGTTTTACAATTAAATGACAAAGTAACAATATTATTAATAATAGTATTGCTATCTTTACGTAAAATTTATAAACTCTTTTAAATGAATAACAGATTAAGTTGGGGAGATATGACTGTTATTGCAGCAACATTTATATTTTTTATTATTGGTGTATTTGTAAAAGGCATAACACACGAACTGCTGATTGAGATTGGAGTGCTGCTGGTATCGGTAAAACTGATAATGATGAATAAAAAAAATGCTTTAGCAAATGAACAGCTCTTGAATGAACTGAAAGAAATAAAAAATAACTTACAAAAAAAATAACACAAAATAAAAAACAAATAAAAAATTAGAAAAATGAAAACAACACTATGTCCTATTTTTATTGCATTAGCTTTTCCGCTTTTATTACTGTCTTGCAGCACCACACATTCAGGAAAAACGACTGGCTTCGACACAATTCCGACTGACAAAGTAATTACAGCTGCCGAGCAAAAGGCATTAACACCCGATGCCATATTGCTTCAATTAAAAGAAGGCAACAATAATTTTGTAAACAATAAACTAACCCTTAGGAATTATCCGGCACAAGTGCAAAAAACAGCAATCGGACAATTTCCAAAAGCAGTAATATTATCTTGCTTAGATAGCCGCATACCCGTAGAAGAAGTATTTGATCAGGGCATCGGGGATGTTTTTGTAGCAAGGGTTGCCGGCAATATTGTAAACGAAGACATTTTGGGCAGTATGGAATTTGGCACCAAAGTAGTTGGAGCTAAACTGATAGTAGTAATGGGGCATAACCATTGCGGCGCGGTTAAAAGCGCTATAGACGATGTACAGTTGGGCAACATTACCGCTATGCTAAGCAAAGTAAAACCAGCAGTAGCGGCCTGCCAAAATTTTTCGGGCGAAAAAACCAGCAAAAACAATGCTTTTGTTGATGAAGTGGGGCATCGTAATGTAAACCTGAATATTGAAAAAATAAAAAATCAAAGTCCCATTATTAAATCGCTTGTTGATAATGGAGATATAAAAATTGTAGGAGCTTTTTATAATTTGGAAACAGGGAAAGTAGAATTTGTTAACTAATTATGAAAAGTATGGCAATGAAAAGTAAAACATTCGGTTTAGTGCTGATTAGCTTTTTAAGCACTAACCTATATGCACAAAATACCAGGATAAGAGATAATAATACTGTTGGCTGGTTTAATAATTTTACTACCATAAAATTTTCAAAGAAATGGAGTGGTCATGTAGAGTATCAGTGGCGCAGAGAAAGTATTATAAAAGATTGGCTGCAAAGTTTGTTGAGGGTGGGCATAAATTATCAGGCAAACCCAAAACTGCAATTGCGTAACGGGTATGCCTGGATAGAAACTTTTGCTTATGGTGATATACCCGTTAACAGCTTTGGTAAAAAATTTACGGAGCACCGCTTGTATGAGATGGCAACAATAACCGATAAAATTTCTATTGTTGATTTGTCACATCGCTTTATGCTGGAGCAGCGTTGGGTGGGCAGGTACAGCAATGCGGGCTTATCAAAAGAAGATGACTATTTATTTTTAAACCGTTTACGTTATATGTACCGCATGCAGGTACCCTTAAAAGGAAAAACGATTGCTGATAAAACAGCTTATGCCGCTATCTATGATGAAGTTTTTTTGGGGTTTGGTAAAAACGTAAATGAAAATGTATTTGACCAAAACAGACTCGGTATTTTATTGGGGTATAAATTGAATAAGAATTTCAGGGCTGAAGCGGGTTACTTTAATCAAATTTTGCAGTTGGGAAGGGAAGTAAATAATAAAAATGTTTTTCAGTATAACTCGGGCGTTATACTTAATACCTATATTAATGTAGATTTAAGCAAAAAATAAATATTTTGATTAGCCTTACAATTGTTCTTTATTTTTGAAGAATTAAATAAGGCTAATGAAACCATTTGAAAAAATATTAAAAGACAATAAAGAGTGGGCAGCCCAGATGGTTTCCGCAGATCCTGATTATTTTAAGCGTCTTGCCGAAATACAAAATCCTGAGGTGTTATGGATAGGGTGCAGCGACAGCAGGGTTCCGGCCGATAAAATTACCGGAACCCAGCCAGGAGAAATATTTGTACACCGTAATATTGCAAACATGGTAGTACATACGGATCTGAATTTACTCAGTGTATTACAATATGCAGTGGAAGTACTGCAGGTAAAGCATATTATCGTTTGCGGACATTACGGATGCGGGGGCGTTAAGGCCGCAATGACTAAACAGAATTTAGGCATCATTAATAAATGGCTCAAGAATATCAAGGATGTATATCGGTTTAACAGGGCTGAAATTGATACCCTCAGTGATAAGGAAGAAAAAACAAACCGCCTGATAGAATTGAATGTTAAAGAACAGGTGATGAACCTGGCAAAAACCTCCATTGTACAAAAGTCCTGGAAACACAGATCTGCACCGGATCTTCATGGCTGGGTGTACGGACTAACAGATGGCATTATTAAGCCGGTGTTCGGGCTTCCCGCAGGCACACATATTGATCCGTTGTACGAATATGACAATCTTTAATTTATTTTTCTTTAAAGCTTTTCTGCCCAGCCTAATTTTTGATTAATAATATTCCCTTTCTCAGATTTAATATATTTCAAAAAAGCTTCCGCAGCAGGAGAGAATTTTTTGTTTTTAAGCCAGATAAGGCTCCACACTGATTTTATAGGAAAACCCTTTACAGGGATGATCTGTAACTGGCTATTACTCAATTCGTTTTTTATTCCGATCAGCGGCATGATAGAATACCCCATTCCTGCAATCACGGCCTGTTTTACCGCTTCGTTTGAAGTGAGTTCCATTTTCTTTTTAACAGGTAGTTTATTTTTTTTTATAAACTGTTCCATGATCAATCTGGTTCCTGATCCGGTTTCCCGGAAAATCAAAGGAATATTTTCAAATATTTTTTTATCGTATTGTTTTTCCCTGAATTTCTTTTCTGTATTGCCAATAAGGTATAGTTTGTTTTCAAGCAGTTCAAGTTTATTTAATTTCATTTTTTCAGGCAATACAGAAACCAGCGAGAAATCAACTTCATTGTTCTCCAGACTTTCTATAACTTTTGATCTGTTGGTTACCTCTAATAACAACTCCACACCTTCGTGCTGATTAAGAAATCCCGAAAGAAAATAAGGCATTACATACTGTCCGGTTGAAACTACTGATATTTTTAATCGCCCTGTAAGTTTTCCCTTGAACGCGTGTGTCCGGTAATTGATAGCATATACTTCCGTAAGAATTTTCTCTGCAGCAATAGCTATTTCTTTTCCAAAATCAGTGATAAACATTTTTCGTCCTACGATTTCGGTAAGCGGTATATCAAATTGCTGCTGGAAATTTTTAAGCTGTATGGATACTGCCGGCTGGGTCAGGTGCAGTTCTTCTGAGGCCTTAGTGACACTTAATGTTTGTGTTACTTTCAGAAATATCCGCAACTGGTTAATGGTATAGTTCATAAATTATTTTTATACACAATATCACAAAATTAAATGTTTATTTATGATTTCTATTCCGGAGTTTTGCACTGAAAAAAAAGGATACATGTTAAAAACAATAACCAAAACAGCAGCCTTATTCTTGTTGATTTTGATGCAGGTTGCCTGTAATACAAACAAAGCCCTTCAAACAGGAGCACACCCACAAAGCAAACCTATTCAAGCTGTTTTGACAAAGCAGGAACGAGAAAACCTTACACCGGAAGAGATACTGGAACAATTTAAAACGGGTACCGATCATTTCAGGAACAATAATTTAACCCCAAGAGACCATTCTGCGCAAATAAGTAATTCTTCCCATGGTCAATACCCAAAGGCCTTTGTCTTAAGTTGTATAGACAGTCGTGTTCCTGTTGAAGATATATTTGACCAGGGTTTAGGTGATATATTTGTTGGTCGAGTAGCAGGCAATTTTGTAAATGAGGATATCCTTGGAAGTATGGAATTTGCCTGTAAAGTTGCAGGTGCTAAATTAATATTGGTAATGGGCCACCAGCATTGTGGTGCCATAAAAGGGGCGATTGACAAAGTAAAACTTGGTAACCTCACGGCCTTATTAACTAAAATAGATCCTGCTATTGCAATGAGTATGGATTTTACAGGCGAAAAAATATCCGCAAATGAAGATTATGTAAGACTTGTTTCACAGAATAATGTAAAAAATACAATTAACAATATCCGGTTAAAAAGCCCTATCCTGAGAGAGATGGAGGCAAAAGGAGAAATAAAAATCAAGGGCGCTTTTTATAGCCTTACCACAGGAGAGTTAATTTTTTTAGACGATACTCAAATCACCAAATAAAACCCAAAACATGGATTTTCACATTTTAGTTTCAAATATTACCAACCCTACTTTACTTTTTTTCGTTTTGGGCATAATCGCAACCTGGGTTAAAAGCGACCTTGAAATACCAGCATCGTCCAGTAAATTTATTTCTCTCTATCTCCTTTTTTCAATTGGCTTTAAGGGCGGCCAGGAGTTAGCACATAGTGGCTTCACAACTGAAATAACTTATTCCCTGTTGTTCGGATTACTGCTGGCGTCATTAATTCCACTATATACTTTTTTCATTCTTAAAAGAAAGCTCAGCATCAGTGATGCCGGGGCTGTAGCTGCGGCTTATGGATCTGTAAGTGCAGTAACTTTTGTTGCTGCCGCTTCATTTTTGGAATCACAAAAAATTTCATATGGTGGCCATATGGTGGCAGTAATGGCGCTGATGGAGTCTCCGGCAATTATAGTAGGGGTAATTTTAATGATGCAATTTGATAAAAACTCTCAAAGTAAAGTAAGTTTAAAATCAGTAATACAACATTCATTTACAAACGGAAGCGTGCTGATGATTTTAGGTAGCCTTATAATTGGGTTAATTGCTGATACCAAACAGGCAGAGGGTATCAAGCCTTTTACTACAGATATTTTTAAGGGGTTTTTGGCTATATTTTTACTTGAAATGGGAATGGTAACAGCTAAAAGGTTTTCAGCATTTAAAAAATACGGTCTCTTTGTTTCTTTGTTTGCTTTATTGATTCCGGCATTGAATGGTTGTGTGGTTGCTTATATCAGCCAGTTTATAACCCATGACCCGGGAAACCGTTTTATTTTTGCCATTCTTGCAGCAAGCGCATCTTACATAGCAGTTCCGGCAGCAATGCGATTGGCTGCCCCAAAAGCAGACCCCGGCTTGTATATACCGATGGCACTCGGTGTTACTTTCCCGTTTAATATTACTATTGGAATGCCGCTTTACTTTGCGATTATCAATTATTTCTAGTGTTGGGTTAATGAATTTATCAGATTTTAAAAAGCGCAAATGATCGGGTGAATTATTAGAATGAAATTCAGGGTTTATTCGCCTTAAATTTTTCGATGGCTTTCCTGGTAAAACCACTGATCACAAGTTTGCCGCTGATCGCCGCTTTTTCTTTCAATAATTCATCCCAGTGTTCTGTTCCTTTCCAGAAATTCTTTTTCATCTCGGCCATCGCTTCGGGGTTGGAGTGTGCCAGGGTATTGGCCAGGCGATAAACCGATTCGTCCATGTTTTCAATGTTTTCGTGCACTTCTGCAAACAATCCCTTTTTTCTCGCCCATTCTGCATTGCGCCACACAGCTGCATCAATTGCCAGTGCGCTGAATGCTGCAATGCCTATCTTTCTTTCTACAGCAGGGCCAACTACAAAAGGGCCAATACCTACTGCCAGTTCGCTCAGTTTTACTTCGGCTTTGTTTGTTGCGATTGCATAGTCAACGGAAGACGCCAGTCCTACACCGCCACCCACACATTTTCCCTGTACCCTTCCAATGATAAATTTGGGGCACTTGCGCATGGCATTGATCACGTGTGCAAAGCCGCTGAAAAATTTCAATCCTGCTTGTGGGGTTTGTATAGCGATCAGTTCATCGAAGCTTGCGCCCGAGCAAAATGTTTTTTCGCCGGCGCTTTTTAAAATGATCACCCTTGTATCATCATGCGTTCCGGCAAAATGAATTTCTTTGGCAAGTTCTTCCAGTATCTTTCCCGGTAACGAATTGCTTTGCGGATGAAAAAATTCGATGGTATTTATCCCGTGCTCAATATGGGAGTTTACATAAGCGTCATTATTCATAAAATAATTTTAGCAATATAAATTTACTACATGTTACAGGTTAATTATTTTTCTTCGCTACCATTGTTAGTATCGTTGCCACACCCGTTATTTCCCCCGTTTCATCGATCATTTCCACCATCCACTTTACAATGCCCTTATCAATATCATCGCCACGTTTAAAATCTTCGGGTTTTTCGATCACTCGTTTATCATTCAGCAATTTTTCTTTACAGGTAAAGCGGATAAGGATCTCAGCACCGGGATAAACAGGTTTTGTAAAACGAAGTTCGTCGATACCATAGTTAAGCAACACCGGATTTTTTTCATAGCTGTCTACAAATAATCCTGCGGCAATACTCATGATAAAATAACCATGTGCCACCTGTTGTTCGAACATGGTTCCTGTAAAATCAGTTGTTTTGATATGTGCATAAAAATGATCCCCACTCAGGTCGGCGAATTTGTCTATGTCTTCGGCAGTTATCATTCTTTTTTCTGTAATGACCTGGTCGCCTATCTGCAGTTCTTCAAAATATTTTTTGAACGGATGTTTACCCGGTTCTTTGCCTTTTGCGTATTGCTGGTAAATATTAGTGATAGCGGTAATGGTGGTTGGCGAGCCCTGCAAAGCCGTGCGCTGTAAATAATGCTTTACCCCACGGATACCACCCATTTCTTCACCGCCTCCTGCGCGGCCAGGGCCGCCATGTACCAATAACGGTAACGGTGAGCCGTGGCCGGTACTTTCTTTGGCACATTCATTGTTCAATACAAGTATTCTTCCATGATGTGATGCTGCGCCAATAACATATTGTTTGGCTTCATGATGGTTTGCCGTAACGATTGTTGATACCAGGCTTCCTTTACCCAACTTACTTAAAGCGATCGCTTCCCCGGAATTTTTATACGGCATAATGGTACTAACAGGACCAAATGCTTCTACTTCGTGTGCTTCTTTTGCGGCAAATGGCGTGTCATTCATAAGTAATACAGGCGAAATGAATGCGCCCTTTGTTGCATCTGCATCAATTAATTCAACGCTATCAAGGGATCCGTATACGATCTGTGAAGATGCCAGTAATTTTTGAATCTGGGTTTTGACTTCTGACTTTTGACCTTGCCCCGCCAACGAACCCATCCTCACTTTTTCATTTAGCGGATTGCCAATGGTTGTTTGCGAAAGTGATAGGGCAATTGCTTTCCAAACCTCTTCCATTTTATTTTCGGGTACAAATATCCTCCTGATGCCTGTACAGCGTTGTCCGGCCTTCAATGTCATTTCTTTTCTTATCTCTTTAATAAAAATATCCCACTCCGGTTTATCTGGTGTCACTTCCTCTCCCAGTACGATGCAATTGAGCGAATCGGCTTCCATATTGAATGGAACATTATTAGCTAAAATGTTTTTATTCTGTTTCAGCATCAACCCTGTACTCGCACTTCCGGTAAATGTTATCACATCCTGGCTATTCACATGGTCTAACAGGTCGCCGGCGTTGCCGCAGATCAATTGCAACGCCCCTTCCGGTAAAATCTTTGAAGCGATGATCTCCCTTACCACCGCTTCAGTTAAATAAGAGGTTACGGTTGCAGGCTTTACAATACAGGGCATTCCTGCTAATAAGTTCACCGCTATTTTTTCCAGCATTCCCCATACCGGAAAATTAAATGCATTGATATGGATGGCCACGCCTTCTTTGGGAACAAGTATATGTGTTCCCATGAAACTATTATTCTTACTAAGGTTATGGCTTTCTCCGTCCACACAAAATGTTTCATCAGGAAATTTTCTGCGCAATGATGCATTGGCAAACAGGTTACCAATACCGCCTTCTATATCTACCCAGCTATCCCCCCTGGTTGCGCCCGTTTTATAGCTGATTGCATAAAATTTATCAAGGTGATTTCTCAGGTGCATCGCCAGCGCTTTAAGCATATTGCCCCTTTCATGAAAGGTCATTTTACGAAGTGCGGGATTGCCAATAACTCTTGCATAATTAGCTATCGCGGAAAAATCAAGTCCTTTTGTACTTGCATTGCCAATAAGTTCTCCATTCACCGCATTAAAAAGTTGTTGCCCTTCTCCATCTCCATCGATCCAGTTTCCGGTAATATAGTTTCCCAATTTCATTGTTAAGTATTTTTAGCAGGGCCAGCCATTTTTGGAAAGTGGCAGGTCCTATAATTACATCAATTCAAACTGCCGTAAATGATGCATTACGTGTTTATAATGCAACAATACCCATTCTTCAAAATTCAATTCACCAAAAACCGGGTGGGTGGTTTTTCTCCCGGAATTATTCTTAAAGAAATCTACAAAAGCAACTATTTCATTTTGTAATTCTGCTATGGCTTCGGTCATTGATCCTTTTCTTACTGGCAAGGGATTTTCCGGCACTACACTCCCTGGAGCTTTGGTGTTTTCCCGGAATTCTTTATCGCTGAATAAAAATTCTTTGAACTTTGGTAAATGTTCAACCGGTGTTAGCAAAGGAAATTGTAGTTTTTCGGTAGATACTTTAAAGAACCCCGAAACATGCTCCACCATTTGTTGCGCATTCATTTTCCCCCACCTACCAATTGCATCTGCAGGCAGCCCTTTTAATAACAAAACATATTTGTTGGTTATAAAATCAAGCTTAGCCTGGTCCATATAATAATTTTAGCTGCACAATGTAAAACAAAAAAGCGGTCATTACGACCGCTGTATTTCTTAATTTTCTTTACCCGTTTTAACTCCTCACATCTATTTCTTTACACAGCCTGCCAAAGATATCTTCAACCGATCCTTCGCCTTTAACCAGCGCTACTTTATTAAATTCTTTGTAATAGTCTGCAACAATGGCTGTTTTATCATGGTATTCCTTAATCCTGGCCCTTATCACATTTTCATTAGTGTCATCACTCCTGCCACTGGTTTCGCCACGCTTTAGCAGGCGTTTCACCAATTCATTTTCGCTTACGTCCAGTGCCAGCATAACGGCAATGGGCGCATTCTTTAATTCCAGTAATTTATCCAGTGCTTCTGCCTGGGCCGATGTGCGGGGGAAACCATCAAATAAAAAGCCTTTTGCGCCAGGGTTGGCATCCAGGGCAGAACTTATCATCCCAATAACCACTTCATCGGGTACCAGCTGGCCCTTGTCCATAAAGTTTTGCGCTTCCTGGCCAAGGGGCGTTTGCCTCGATATCTCAAAACGTAAAAGGTCGCCGGTGCTTAGGTGTTTTAAACCATACCTGGCGATCAGTTTTTCGCTTTGCGTACCCTTCCCACTACCCGGTGGGCCAAATAATATCAGATTAAACATATATTACTTACTAACCTTGTGAAGATAGCAAATATAATATACGAACTTTAAATATTCATTAACTATTGTAACATTCTGTTCAAAAACTTTTATTGCTGCGGGTACGTATATTATCAACCAATCATCCGCAATTTTTAAATCAAAAAAAACGCAATATGAATACAGATAAAAAAGATAACCCGGTTTATTCCACAACCGATATTGATAAAGTAACCATCGATAATAATGAGTGGAAAAAAATATTACCCGCTGATGTTTACCATATAGCACGTGAAAAGGGAACTGAAAGGGCTTTTACCGGAAAGTTTTGGGATCACGCAGAAACTGGTGTTTATTATTGTGCAGCATGCGGCAACCCGTTGTTTAACAGTAATGGTAAGTTTGAAAGCAGTTGCGGCTGGCCAAGTTTTTTTGAGCCTACCGCTAAAGACAGTATCATTTATACACCTGATAATAGTTATGGTATGAAACGGACAGAAGTGATGTGCGGCAGGTGCAATGCCCACCTCGGCCATGTTTTTGAAGACGGTCCGCCCCCAACAGGTTTGCGGTATTGTATAAATTCTGTTATCCTTGACTTTGAAAAAGCAAAGCAGGCAGAAGATGGATTTAAAAAAAGCGAAGGTGTTTAATTTTTTTTAGCAATATCCCTCGCTGGCTGAAATTATAAGCTGCACCAACAAATTCGGGCATCTTACCAAAATCTTCTTTTTTGATATTTGTTAGTTTGTATACTTTTTTAATGTTCAGTTTTAATACAGCGTCTTCGATCGTTGCCTTGGTGGTGAAAGAACCAGTTTCGTTTTCCACATTTTGGTTCAGGTCGGCCAGCCCTTTTACTATATATCCTGCCGGAAGGCTGTAATTGATCCCATACTAACGTGTGAGAATAACGTAGATCGGCCTCGTATTTGCGCTGGCGGTCTTCTGGTTTTGCCTGTATCTGACCGCTCATATATTTCATTTGTTCCGTCGCTGTTTTTTTTGCACCTTCATTGTTCAAACTAATTACAATGAGAAAGCTGAGCCTGGTCGCCGTTTGCTTTTTAGGGCAGTGTATCGTTAATAAAAGTCTTGCGCAAAAGATCACACCCGAGCAATTCAAAAATTTAAAAGTACGCAGCATTGGTCCTGCGGGAATGAGCGGGCGGGTTACCGCAATTGACGCCCTTAACACCAACCCCGATCTTGTTTACCTTGGCACAGCATCCGGTGGCGTATGGAAAACTGAGAATGCCGGCAATACCTGGCAACCTGTTTTTGATGAGCAGACCACATTAAATATCGGCTCTGTTGCCATACAACAAAGCAACCCCTCTGTAGTATGGGTGGGCACCGGTGAGGGCAATCCGAGGAATTCATTAAATATCGGTGCCGGAATTTATAAAAGTCTTGATGGAGGAAGAAACTGGAAGATGATGGGGCTGGAAAAAACAAGGAATATACATCGCATCATCATCGATCCAAATAACCCAAACACCGTTTATGTAGCAGCTATAGGAAATCCTTTCAGCGAACACCCCGAAAGAGGTGTATATAAAACAACTGATGGCGGTGATTCCTGGAATTTAGTTTTACACACCAATGATACCAGCGGTTGTGCCGACCTGGTCATGGACCCTACCAATCCCAATAAACTTATTGCCGCCATGTGGCAGCACCGCAGAACACCCTGGAGTTTTACCAGCGGCGGAGTGGGCAGCGGTTTGTACATAACAGTTGATGGAGGAAAGAACTGGAAGAAATTGGGAAAAGATGACGGGTTGCCCGAAGGAGACCTCGGAAGGATCGGCTTAACCATTTCTTACAATGAACCCTCCCGCGTGTATGCGTTGGTGGAAGCAACCAAAAACGGTTTGTACCGGTCGGATGACGGAGGCTTTAAATGGGAGCTGGTGAACAGCAATAAAGACGAAGTAACCAACCGGGCTTTTTATTTCCAGGATATCCGTGTGGATCCAAAGAACGAAAACCGTTTGTACAATATCAAGCAAACCATCAGTATGAGCGAAGATGGTGGTAAAACATTTAAAACGATTATTCCTTACAGCGGTATCCATCCCGACCATCATGCTTTTTGGGTAAACCCGCTTGACCCTAATTTTATCCTTGATGGAAATGACGGCGGCATTGGGATCAGCCGCGACCGTGGCCGCAACTGGAAATTTGATGAGCAATTACCTGTTGGGCAATTCTATCATATCAATGTAGATAATAAAATTCCATACAATGTAATGGGCGGCATGCAGGATAATGGAAGCTGGCATGGGCCTGCCTATATTTGGCGCAATGGCGGTATCAGGAATTATTATTGGGACAATGTTGGCGGCGGCGATGGTTTTGATGTTGCAGCAGATCCTGATGACAATGATTGGGTGTACTCGATGAGTCAGAAAGGAGAGATCGGTAAGCAGAATGTAGCCACCGGGGAAAGGATGAACATCCAGCCACCCGCTCCCGACCTGAAGACCGAGCTGCGCTTTAATTGGAATGCTGCATTTGCCCAAGACCAGTTCAATAGCAATATCATTTATTTTGGCAGCCAGTTTTTACACCGCAGCAATAATAAAGGATTAACCTGGGAAATTATTTCGCCGGACCTGACAACAAATAATAAAATACAGCAAAACCAGGACAATAACGGTGGCTTATCGATTGACATTACCGGTGCAGAAAATTACAATACCATCATTTGTATTGAGCCGTCTGCAAAAGATAAAAATATCATCTGGGTGGGTACCGATGATGGTAATGTGCAATTAAGTAAGGATGGCGGAAAAACCTGGACAAACTTCAGGGGGAAAATTGCGGGCATGCCCGTTGGTGCCTGGGTGCCGAAGATAATAGCAAGCCGCTATGATGCTGCAGAAGCTTTTGTGGTATGCAACGATTACCGCAGGGGAGATTTTAAACCTTATATTTTCCGCACAAAAAATTATGGCCAAACCTGGGAAAGAATGCTCGATGAAACTAAAGTTAAGGGTTATGCGCTCTGTATGATACAAGATCCGGTGCAGCCCGGTTTGATCTTTGCAGGAACAGAGCAGGGGCTTTGGATAAGCCTGGATAATGGCACAACATTTCAGCAATGGAAAAATGATTATCCTCCCGTTTCAACTTACGATTTTGCCATACAGGAAAGAGAAGCCGACCTGTGTATTGCCACATTTGGCCGGGCTATTTATATAATGGACGATATAAGGCCCTTGCGGAAAGCGGCGGCCAATAATGGTAATGTTTTTTCAAAAAAACTTACTGTATTTGAAGCGCCAATTGCTTACCAGGCAAGGTATAAGCCGGCTACAGGATATGAATGGAGTACCTGGGGAATGTATGAGGGCCAAAACCGAAACCGTGGTGCCGCTTATTCATTTTTTGTAAAAGCGAAAGAAAAAACAGATACAACAAATAAAACAAAAACAGATTCTGCAACAGTAAAGATCTTTAATCAAAACAATGAGCTGATAAGAACGATGAAGATAAAAGCAGATAGTGGTTTTAACAGGGGTTACTGGGGTTTTGAAATGAAGGGGGTGCGCCAACCGGGTGCGCCAAAACCAAAAGCCAATTCTCCGGAACCCGGGGGGCTCCAGGTTTATCCCGGAACATATAAACTTGTAATGAATTTGGGTAAAGATTCGGATTCAACAATGATAACTGTAAATCCGGATCCAAATGTACCCAACAACAAAGAAATATATGACGCCAAAATGGTGATGGTAAAACGTATTGAAAAAAGCACCGCAAGATTAACCGCAATAACAGACCAGCTTACCGATGCAGAGGAAACCATTGCAAAAGTAGAAGCAGAATTAAAGAATGTGGAAGGAAAAGATGCAGACAGTTTACGCAAAGCTGGTAAGGCAATGACCGATTCAATAAAAAATATCCGAAATTTTATTTTTGGAAAACCGCAGGAAAAACAGGGCTACGGCTCTCCCTTCCAGGTTACAGTTAACGGAAGTGTTGGAGACGCGAGAAATGAAGTGTTGGGTAAAACAAAAATACCCGATGCACAGGAAATACGCCTAACAGAAGAAGCAGAAGGACTCGTAAATGAAGCGGTTCAGAAAACCAACGCTTTCTTTAATAGACTCTGGATTCAATACCAAAAACAGGCGGAAAGTACTCCAAGAAAATTATTTAAAGAATACAAGGAATTGGAGTAATGATTAATCGGCTGATACGTTTAAACGTATCAGCCGATTAACTGGTTAACATGGTAACTTTCAGCAGGTTTTTTTGTTTTACCCCTCTTTAAAAATTACTTTTACCACTTATTTATTGAGGTTTACCAATATGTATCGTTTATGAGTACAGCCAAACTTAGTCACTTAGCGGCAACTTTACAGGGTTCTGAAATAGTGCGCCTTGGTGCAACTATTAAAGAAAAAATAAGGCGGGGGGAAAAGATCTATAACTATACAATTGGTGATTTTGATTCTGCCATATTCCCTATTCCGGCAGAATTGGAAAAAGAGATCATTGATGCATATAAAAATCATTTCACCAATTATCCTGCTGCAGAAGGCAATCTGGATTTAAGAGAAGCGGTCGCAGGCTTTATCGCTTCAAGGCAGGGCTTACGGTATGGTGTAAACGAAATTTTAATTGCTGCCGGTGGGCGGCCCCTTATCTATGCTTTATACAGGGCTATTGTTGATAAAGGAGACCGGGTGATCTATCCTGTTCCCAGCTGGAACAATAATCATTATGTACATTTTACCGAAGGGGAGCACGTGGTGATTGAGACAAAAGAAGAAAATAAATTCATGCTCTCGGCTCCACAGATAAAAGATCATATTAAAGGCGCAACACTTCTTTCGCTGTGTTCTCCTTTAAACCCTACCGGTACCACGTTTGCAAAAGAAGAATTAGAAGCTATCTGCGATCTTGTTATAGCAGAAAACAACAGCAGGGCAGCCGGAGAAAAAAAACTGTATTTAATGTATGACCAGATCTATTGGACACTGAGTTTTCGTGATACCGTACATTATAACCCTGTTACACTAAGGCCGGAGATGAAAAATTATACCATTTTTATTGATGGCATTAGCAAGGCTTTTGCTGCAACAGGCGTAAGGGTTGGTTGGGCGCTTGGTCCTGCAGAGGTTTTAGCAAAAATGCGCTCTATCAACAGTCATGTTGGTGCATGGGCGCCCATGGCCGAGCAAAAAGCTGTTGCAAATTACCTGGCGCAAACAACCTCAATTGATAAATACTTCACGCATTTTAAAGCTGAAATTGATGAACGCCTGGAAAGGATATTCAATGGTTTCCAGCAATTGAAAAAAGAAGGTTTTAAAGTAGGTGCTGTTGCGCCACAGGCCGCTATTTATCTTACGGTTCAAATTGATGTTGCCGGAAAAAAGACAAGCGGTAATAAAATTTTAGTGACACAAGCTGATGTTACTGCATATATTCTTGATGAAGCCAAACTCGCTGTGGTTCCTTTCTATGCTTTTGGTGCATCGGCCAGCAGCAGCTGGTACCGCCTTAGTGTGGGCACCTGTAAAAAAGAAGAGATCGATGAAATGCTTGGAATGTTGAAAGCTGCTTTGCAAAAACTTAGTTGATTATTTTCTGCGATTAGTTCTTACAATTCAAAAACTCAAAAGGCTTTAATGTTCTCTGGCGAAAAACCGTGCGGAGGTAAAAGGCTTTTTTTATGACCTTATATTTATTCAGGTCTATCAATTCGTGGGCTACGATCAAATTATCTATATGTTCTACAGTATACAAAAGTTCATGCAGTAATTCTACCTCATGTTCTATTGCCTGCGGAGTCATTATCTCCTGGTTGAACAACACCAGTAAATCCCGGTTAGGATTGTTCATACGTATAAATCGGGTTATTTTGCTGCTTACTTATAGCCAATCATACCTGCGCAGCTACATTGTCCCTTCTTTGACGAAGAGCATCCTGTGGCCACAAGGCTTATTGCCAGTGTCAACAGCAGTGTTATTTTAAATAGTCGTTGCATAATTACAGGTTAGCAAATTAAACTATTTTCACAAATATTTATTGTATTGTTTCAATGAAAGGCGAGAATTTTAACATATCCGGGCACAAATTGCGTGTTCTGGTGGCCCCGCTGGAATGGGGCCTGGGCCACGCCACCCGCTGCATTCCTGTTATCAACGAGTTGATCAGGTTAAACTGCGAGGTGTTTATTGGTGCAGAAGGCGCTTCGCTGGCTTTGTTACAAAAAGAGTTTCCGCAATTGACTTTCCTTCCTTTGAAGGGATACCGGATGCAATACAGCCGCAAAAAATATTGGTTACCGATAAAAATATTGCTCCAGCTCCCCGGAATCATTCGCTCGGTTTATAATGAACACCAGTGGTTAAAAAAAATAATTAAGGAAAATATAATCGATGCGGTAATATCCGATAATCGTTTTGGCTTATATCATTCCTTTGTGCCTTGTATTTACATTACGCACCAGTTAACCATAAAAACAGGCAATCGTTTTACAGAATGGGTAGCACAGAAATTTCATTATCATTTCATCAATAAATACAATACCTGTTGGGTGCCCGACGCTGCCGGTGAAATAAACCTGGCAGGAATTTTATCCCACCCGAAACGTTTGCCAAAAATTTCTGTTCACTACATGGGGCCATTGTCAAGGTTTGAAAAAAATGATGCAGAGAAAAAATATGATCTCGCCATCATTATATCGGGTCCCGAACCACAGCGAACTATTTTTGAAAATATTTTACTTAAGGAATTGGAAACCTATAATGGATCTTGTTTGTTCATCAGGGGGCTTCCTGCAGGTGCGCAAATGATCAAATGCGCAAATGTCCGGGTTGAAATGCACAACCACCTGTCGGCAAAAGAGCTAAATAAAGCCATTGAACAATCTGAAATTGTTATCAGCAGAAGCGGCTATACAACAGTGATGGACCTGGTTAAATTAAAGCAAAGAGCGATATTGATTTCCACTCCCGGGCAAACAGAACAGGAATATTTAGCAAGCCATCTTGTGAATAACGGTATTTTTTATTGCGTAGAACAAAAAGATTTTTCATTACAGGAAGACCTGAAGAAAGCTACCGGTCATTCTTTTGATTTTCCTTCTTTGAGCCAGGATGAGTATAAAATTGTGGTGGGTGCCTTTATAAAAGACCTGCTGAATAAGTGATTGCCGTTTTATCGGCTGCTAAATGTTCACCATTTTCATCTTTGTCATAACTTCCCACAACACTATTGCTCCCCGAAGCGTGGAATTTATTATGCAATCCGCCGGGCAATTGCTGAATTGTTGAAATGATCGCTTTAAACCCCAGCCCTTCATCACAAAAAACAATTTCTTTTGCATAGAGTTTTTTTGTCAGTTCGGGCAATGCCGAAATTTTACCTAGTGCCCCGTTGGTGCCGCCATCTTTATTGTTCACCCGGCCAAGTATATTTTCCTGCATTCCTGCTTGTTGCATTAATGTGCAGATAAAATGAAAATCTTTTTCGTTAGCCACTATTATTGTTGGCGGGTGATCATTGGCGGGTGCCGCCGGTAAGCGAATCCATTTAAAAATTCTTCCAACAGCCGAAACCAATGCCCTGCACCAGATGGCGACCTGTATAAAGAAAATAAAAATACCGGCGCGACTTCCGCTATAGTGTTTTTTTACAAACAGGCTCATAGCTTTGTAAAACAAGCGTACATAATTAAGGCTTCCTTTTCCTGTACTTTCCCCTTTAAAATGTATGATGCTTGTTGCTGCAAAATAAAAATTCTTAAAACCGGCTTTTTGAATCCGGTAACTAAGGTCTACATCTTCGCCATACATGAAAAATATCTCGTCAAAGCTTCCTGTTAAGGTTAATACTTTACGGGGGGTCATCATAAATGCTCCGGCCAATACATCCACTTCGTGATTGCTGTTTTCGGTTAAATGTCCGAGGTAATACTTTGCGAATATTTTAGAACGGGGAAAAAGGGTTGCCAGCCCTGTTAATTTATATAAGGACGTAAGGGGTGAGGGAAAAGCACGTTTGCTTTCTTTTAGAAATTTTCCTGATCCATCAACCATATGAACGCCAAGTGCGCCTGCGGTTGGATTGGCGTTGAAAAAATCCATGCATTTTTCAAAACAGTCTTCCGGTACTATGGTGTCGGGATTTAAAAAAAGGATATACTTTCCTTTTGCAGCAGCAAGGGTCTGGTTATTGGCTTTTGCAAAACCCGCATTGATATTGTTCCAAATAAAATTGACGCCGGGAAATTTGGGTAGAAGGTATTCCCTGCTGCCATCGGTAGAATTATTATCAACTACAAAAATCTCTGCTTCCATATTTATGCAGGCCTTCTGTACAGCACACAGGCATTGCTCCAAAAAAAATTTTACATTATAGTTTACTATGATGACCGATAGTTGCAATCGTTTTCTCTTTATGGTTATCTGTTTTTTATGCTTTGCTCGTGCCGGATGATATTATCAGGGTCGTATTTATTTTTAACCTGTTGTAATTTCGTGTAGTTGTCCCCGTAATAAAGATTCTCCCAGTTCTTAAAATTAATATCAGGATAGTTCCTGTATTGTGTTTTAATCCCATTATTGTTGAATATGTTTTGCACCATTTCAAATTTTTCCATTAGCCTTGCGCCCTGATTATCTGTATCCCAATAAGTTTGCAGTTCCGAAAAATAAGGGAATGCCCGGTGTGGAAATGCGGCGCCTTTCTCTAATTCCGCATTTTGTATATTCCCGCCCAGTGTATTTACCTGGTAGATCATTCCCGGCGTTGCAATAACCGTATCAATAACCTTATCAATACATTTTTCTATTTCATCAAATTTTTTATATAAGCCGGCAGATGCATTTTTAAAATTTTGCGGAAGCGGCCTTCCGTAAAAAACTTTCAGTGCAGTTGCAATGGGTTGTGGTTTTGTCTTAGTGGTCTTTTCGGTGATAGCAGAAAAAGTGTCAATGATTTTTTGTACTTCTTTGCTGTGCTTTGCCGAATTGGTCAATAATATATATACTGTTGCCTTGTTCAATACAAATGCCGAAAAACAGGATGTTGGTAATTTCTCTGCTGCTTCAAACCATTTTTGCAAAATTGATCTTGCCTTTATTGTATCTACTTTGTGCGATTTAAATCGAAACCCCTGTAATGTTGCCGGTGATTGATGTAATTTGAATTTTAATGAGGTGACCACACCAAAATTTCCATTGCCACCACCCTTACAGGCCCACAGCAGGTCTTTATCTTCTGTAGAATTTCTGATCACGCCCTTTCCGTCCACCATCGTTACTCCCGTAAGGCTATCGCAACTAAGCCCGTATCTCCTGGCTAGTAAACCATAACCTCCACCCAATACGAGCCCGCCAATACCCACGCCACCACAAGAGCCCCCGGGAATGATCTTTCCTTTGGGTAAAATCTCATCGTACAAATTTGAGATCGTACAACCCGGGCCCACATTTATCGTTTCGCTGTCCAGCCATTCTATTTTATTTAATAACGAAAGGTTAATGACCATGCCGCCATTATTACACGAAAACCCTTCCATACAATGTCCGCCGCTTTTTATGGCTACAGGTAAATTATTTTGTACCGCATATTTTACAGCTTCCGATACCCCTATTGTATTTTTACAAAGTGCAATAACCAGCGGAAATTTTTCTATTCGTTTATTAAATCCTTTACGCAGGACATCATATTCTGCGTCGCCTTTTTTATAATACAATACATTATCATTTGTGCCGGTCAGAGAGTTTTTTGGTGCCAGGAAATTTAAAGGGCCGGCATACAAACCAAGGTTGGTCATCAGTGCCAGTTTTAAAAACTCTTTTCGTTGGTATTTTTTAGGCATGGGTATCAATGTATAATCAAATATAGTAAAGAAGCATTTGTATCTTTGTCCCATGTTAAAGACAACCCTCATTAAAGCCACCGAAGCGGGCGCTGCTGAGCTAAAGCGTTTTTTTAATGGTGAATTTAAAATTTCTAATAAGGAAGGGATCAATAACCTGGTAACAGAGGCTGATCATGCTGCAGAAAAAGCCATCATTGATACTATAAAACTGGATCATCCGGGTCATTTTATCTTAAGTGAGGAGACGGGCGAGATCGTTATGGATAGTGAATACAAATGGATCATCGACCCCATTGATGGTACCGTAAATTTTGCCAACGGCATTCCCATTTGTTGTGTAAGTATCGGTTTGGAAAAAGCCGGACAGATGATAATGGGCGCTGTTTATAATCCCCTGATGAATGAATTTTATTTTGCCCAAAAAGGATACGGCGCATCGCTCAATGATAAAAAAATAAGGGTGAGCGATAAAACAGAAGTAATAAAAAGTTGCCTCGTCACAGGCTTTCCGTATACTTACCTGGATAATGCGAACGGTCCCTTACAGGTTTTTGAACGTTTTATACGAAAGGGGGTTCCTGTGCGGCGTTTAGGAAGTGCGGCCATTGATCTCTGCTGGGTTGCCGCCGGCCGCTTCGATGGTTTTTATGAACATAAATTACAGGCCTGGGACAGCGCGGCAGGCTTTTTAATGGTTGAGGAAGCTGGTGGAAAAGTGACCGATTTTGAAGGTAATTATTTTTCACCTTACCAGCCGCATGTATTGGCAACCAACGGAAAAATACATAATGAAATGCTGGAGATCGTTAACAATAGAAAAGAATTATAATCTACGAGGTATGCAGGAAAGAACAGAAATATCATCACTTGGCGAGTTTGGTTTAATAGACCACCTTACCCGCAATAATGAAATAAAAAATAGTTCAACCATTTTAAGTGTTGGGGATGACGCTGCGGTGATCGATCATTTTGGCCGCCAAACAGTGGTCAGCACCGATATGTTGATTGAGGGCATCCATTTCGACCTGATGTACACGCCATTGAAACACCTGGGTTATAAAAGCGTGATAGTGAATATCAGCGATATCTATGCTATGAATGCCACACCCACACAGGTCTTATTAAGCATCGCTATCAGTAATAAATTCAGCTTGGAAGCGTTAGATGAGTTCTATGAAGGCGTTTACCTTGCCTGTGATAAATACGGAGTTGATCTTGTTGGGGGCGACACCACGACTTCTCAACACGGTTTTGTAATAAGCCTTACCGCAATCGGCGAAGTGGTGCCTGATAGTTATGTAAAAAGAAGTGGTGCCAATGTAAATGACCTGGTTTGTGTGAGTGGTGATCTTGGTGGTGCATTTTTGGGATTAACGATCTTGGAAAGAGAGAGAAAAATATTCCAGGAAACAGGGGCACAGCCCGACCTGGAAAACCGGGCCTATATCGTTGGCCGCCTGTTGAAACCAGAAGCAAGGAAAGATGTGATAGAATATTTTGCGGCGCAGGATATTTTGCCAACCAGTATGATGGATATCAGCGATGGTTTGAGTAGTGAGTTGCTGCATATTTGCAAACAGAGCGATGTTGGTTGTGTTTTATATGAGGACAAGCTTCCGCTAAACGAAGATTCGAAAGAGTTTGCCTATACACTGGAGCTTGACCCTACAGCATGTGCGCTAAGTGGCGGGGAAGATTATGAATTGCTGTTTACTGTAGCCCAGGCCGATTATGAAAAGATTAATGCCAATAACGGCCTCAGCATTATCGGGTATATTACTGAAGCCTCCGAAGGAAAAAATATTATTACCCGCGGGGGAAATAAACACGAACTAGTGGCCCAGGGCTGGAATCATTTAAAATAAATCTCTGAAGATTGAATGCGGTCAACCGACAAGAATAAATGCTTACAACAAAAAATATCCTATGCTGCCTGCTGATACTGTTGTTGTATTCCTGCACTGTTACCAAAAAGAACTATGATCCCGGCAACAAATTTTCCCGCAGGGAATTACAGGAAGACTTTTCCCTGCTTAGAAACATACTGGAAAAAAAACATCCTTCGCTTTATTGGTATACAAGCAAGGATAGCATGGACATGTATTTCGATAAATACTACCGGGCTATTGAAGACAGTATGACCGAACAGCGGTTTGGCTGGAAAATATTAGCCCCCCTTACCGATAAAATTCATTGTGGTCACACCAGTTTTGGAATGAGTAAGGACTTCAACCGGTGGGCGGCCAATAAAAGGTTTTCTTCTTTTCCTCTTGCAGTAAAATTCTGGAACGATACCCTTGCGGTAACGGGGAGCCTTAACCGAAAAGATACTGTTTTTAAAAGGGGAACATTGATCACCGCAATAAATGGCCTGGACAATAAAGAACTGGTACAGGCCATGTTTGGATATATGACCGAAGATGGCATCGCCAATAATGTGAATTATGTCCGTTTAAGTAATAATTTCCCTTACTACCACAGGAATATTTTTGGGTTAAGTGCGCAATACCAGGTGGAATATTTAGACAATGCTGGAAAAAAACAATCAGCAACACTTCCCTCTTTCCAATTCCCAAAAGACAGTACCAAAAAAACCGGCACCCCGCCGCTTGTAAAAAAAAGCAGGCAGGAGAGAAAGCAGCAGCGCTTGCGGGAGGCCCGTTCCCTGGCAATTGATACGGTTAACAATACGGCGATAATTACATTAAATACCTTTTCTACAGGAGGCCTTCGAAAGTTTTTTCGCCAAACATTCCGGTATATCCGAAAGACAAATATTTCCAGCGTTGTACTTGATATCCGCAGTAATGGCGGCGGAAAAATAAACCTGTCCACCCTGCTCACAAAATATGTAACAAGGGTTCCGTTTAAGGTTGCAGACACTTCTTTTGCTGTAGCAAAAACTCTGGGTCCATACACAAAATACATCAAGGGAAAGTTTATTAATAATATTGGGCTCTTTTTCTTAACGAAAAAAAGGGCGGATGGTCTTTATCATTTTGGTTTGTGGGAAAGGAAATTTTACAAACCGAAAAAAATTAATCATTTTGGCGGCGATCTTTATGTGCTTACAGGCGGATTAACTTTTTCTGCCTCTGCTTTATTTTGTAACGCCGTAAAGGGGCAGTCGGGGATAAAACTGGTGGGTGAAGAAACCGGTGGCGGGTGGCATGGAAATAATGGCATTATGATACCGGATATAACGCTTCCCAATACACGCCTTCGGGTAAGGCTTCCCCTGTTCAGGTTAGTACAATATAAACATGTTCCAAAAGATGGACACGGTATAATGCCTGATATTTATATTGGCCCTAATTACGAAGCGTTATTAAAGGGGTTTGATAAAAAAATGCAGGTAGTAATGGACATCATAAAGCAGAAGAACGCAACTGGCAACAAACAATAAGTATTTCTTTATCATAAACACCCCGCTTCAAAAAAGTGCATTCCTGTTGTTTATTACTGTTACCTATTGTATTGTAAAATCATCCGCATCTTTCCAGAATGGAAATTTCGTTCGCACTTCATCAAGTTTTTCCTTTTGCAGGATAATTGTAAAAACATCTTCTTCCTCTGCCATATGATACAGCACTTGTCCTAGCGGGTCTATTACAAGGCTGTTTCCGCTATAATAAATATTATTACCATCTGTGCCTGTGCGGTTTACTCCAATAACATAGCTTTGGTTTTCGATAGCCCTGGCACACAATAATGTTTTCCAGGCATGGCTGCGGCGTTCTGGCCAGTTGGCTACATAAATCAACACATCATATTCTGC
>JAYWAN010000188.1:0-9386 GCA_043782405.1 Chitinophagaceae bacterium | reverse complement strand
CTCCTTAATAAGATCGGCGACGCAGTGATCAAATCCATTACATTGGAAATGCTTCATCAACATTTAAAAGAAATATTGTAGTGAAGGCCACCATCCAGCCATCATCCATCAACGGATCAATAAGGGCAGCGGCAAGCAAAAGTGCTATGCAGCGGGCCTGTGCACTTGCATTACTGCATGAAGGGGATACCATCATCCATAATCCCGGCAAAAGCAATGATGACCTTGCTGCATTACAAGTGATACAAAACCTCGGTGCAGAAATACATAGCTTCGCACCGAAGGACGGAGAGGAAGAAAAAATAATGATAACACCCTGTGGGAAGACCGGGGCAATTCCACAAAAGGAGATCAATTGCGGCGAAAGCGGTTTGTCCATCAGGATGTTTACTCCCATTGCTGCTTTAAGTGCTGAAGAGATCATTATTACTGGAGAAGGGAGTTTGTTAGGCCGCCCGCTGGACCTCTTTGATGAAATATTTCCGCAGTTAGGCGTAACTGTTATATCTCATCAGGGGAAACTTCCATTGAAAATAAAGGGGCCATTGGTTCCTAAAGACATTACGATCGATGGCTCTTTGAGTTCGCAGTTTTTAACGGGGTTATTGCTGGCTTTTGCCAAAGCAGCTACAAAACAGGTAACCATTACCGTTACTGATCTTAAAAGCAAACCTTACATCGACCTTACTTTGCAGATGATGAAACATTTTGGTTATGAAGTGCAGAACGATAATTATGAATATTTCACCCTGTTGCCAGTTAACCACTTAACGGAACAACCAATTGATTATACCGTGGAAGGTGACTGGAGCGGCGCAGCTTTTTTATTGGTGGCAGGCGCAATTGCCGGCGGGATAACTGTAAAAGGCCTGGATGTTTTTTCGGCACAGGCAGATAAAGCCATATTACAGGCATTGATGATGGCTAAAGCGAACCTTTCTGTTACTGAAAAAGAAATAACAGTCTTACCGGGCCGCTTGCAGGCTTTTCATTTTAATGCAACAGATTGCCCCGACCTTTTTCCTCCCCTTGTTGCATTGGCCGCTTATTGCAACGGCACTTCTGTAATAGAAGGTGTACATCGTTTAGCCCATAAGGAGAGTAACCGGGCATTTACATTGCAGGAGGAGTTTGGAAAAATGGGAGTGGAAGTCCGGTTGCAGGATGACCTGATGTTGATAGAAGGGGGAATGGTGAAGGGGACTACAGTACATTCGCATCACGACCATCGCATTGCAATGGCTTGTGCCGTAGCTGCATTGAAAGCTACCGGCGAAACAATAATTACGGCTGCCGAAGCCATCAATAAATCTTATCCCGATTTTTATGAGCATTTGAAAATGCTGGGAGCTAATGTATCTTTACAATAAACCGATAAACAGTGAATTCATTTGGCCGCATATTCAGGGTACACATTTTTGGCGAATCGCATGGTGAGTGTGTAGGCGTAACCGTTGATGGTTGCCCCGCAGGCCTGGCATTAGGTATTGATGATTTTACAACAGATATTGAAAGAAGAAAAGGCGGCAACAAAGGCACTACTCCCCGTAAAGAAGATGATATCCCGCAAATAAAAACAGGTTTATTCAACGGTAAAACAACCGGCGCACCCATTACCGTTTTATTTGACAATACTAATACAAGAAGTGCCGATTATGAAAAACAACGGGCTATACCAAGGCCGGGCCATGCCGATTTTGTTGCGCATAAAAAATTCGATGGCCATGAAGATTACAGGGGAAGCGGGCATTTCAGCGGCAGGTTGACAGTTTGCCTGGTTGCGGCGGGTGTGATTGCAAAAAAAATCCTTGATCATATAAATATAGTATCCTCCATTTTGGAAATTGGCGGCGAAACTGACCTGGACAAAGGTTTGCAAAAAGCCATTGATGCAAAAGATTCTGTTGGAGGAATCATTGAATGCAGGGTAAGCGGATTACCGGTGGGGTTGGGTGAACCATTCTTTGATTCAGCAGAGTCATTACTAAGCCATGCTGTATTTGCCATACCCGCTGTACGTGGTATTGAATTTGGGACAGGCTTTGCCGCCGCAAAAATGTTTGGTAGTAAACACAATGATGCTATTTTGAATGAATCAGGTACAACAAAAACCAATCATGCCGGTGGTATTGTTGGCGGCCTCACCAATAGCAATGAACTTGTATTTCGCATCGCTATAAAACCCACTTCTTCTACGCCAATACAACAGCAGTCATTGAATTGGGAAACCAATACGATAGAGAATTTTTCTGTAAAGGGAAGGCACGACCTATGTATAGCGTTACGTGTTCCTGTTATACTGGAAGCTGTAACAGCCATTGTGCTGGCCGACCTGTTGCTGCTGAACCGGGCGGTAAAGCCCTTATGAGTTTGCGGGGGCTAATAAGCGCCGGTGGTAATTGATCTGCCCCAGGTGATAAGCCAGGTGCGTTGTAAGGTGTACCAGCATGAAACCCGTCTTCATTTTTTTTCCGAATACATCCAGCGGAAAATCCTTTTGAAATTCTTCGGGGGCCAATTTGTTCAGTGTATCCTTTACCGTGAGGATGCAATTGCCGATATTGAGGAGGATGTCCTGCCTTGGGATATCCTTCAAGCTGAATTCATCATCACGGTGACGGATATAGCCGGTATGCCCAAGGGTGGCACCGATAAAATGATTCAGGTTGCCCATTAAATGCAGGCAAAGGTTACCGGCACTGTTACCGATCCCTTCCTTTATGGCCCATAAATCGTTTTCATCTTTATACAGGTTGACCTCTGTGATTAGTTTGTTGAGGTCTCTTTCAAAAATTTCTATAAGTGTTTCTTTCAGCATGGTCTTTATTTTAATGGATGATCTGTTTGGTTTAATTTTCTTAGCTCGCCGAATGGTATATCAAGCAGTTCATAATCGCTTGCATTGGGGAGATAATAATGCCACCATTCTGTGTCCAGCGCCTTAAAGCCATGTTTCTCCATGATCGTTTTAAGTATCAGGCGGTTTTGCAGTACTTCTTCAGGCAGGCTGGTGAATGCATGATGGGCACTGTCGGTGAAGTTATCGAAGCCGGTACCCATATTGAATTCTTCTTTGGTGGTTAGATTGATAAGGGTAAGGTCAACTGCAATACCACGGTTATGCCCACTGCCTTTTTTTGGATCGGCGGCATAACGGTCGTCTTTTACAGGCTCCCACATTTTTTCGGTGACAGCATAGGGGCGATAGGCATCAAATATCTTTAAACCAAGTCCTTTTTGTTTTAATTCCTTTTGAACATTAGCAAGAGAATCGGCTGCAGCTTTGCGTAACCACGTAGTGTTAAGTGCCGGGTACAATTGCTGCCGCATGAAATTATTTGTGGTGGCATACCTCAGGTCGAGCACTAAACCCGGAATGAACTGCTTAAGGTCTACCATTGCCTTTGCAGGTTTTTTCCGGATGGTTTTTTGTAATTGCTGCGGAGAGCTGATCACCCGCAATCCGTATTTGTTCAGTAATGTATCCTGGGCTTTGGCAAATACCGGTGTGGTTAAAAAAACCATCCCGTAAATTAACAGCAATTGGATGTGATGTATTATCTTGTTCATATAAAGTTCTCCTTGGAAAATCCTCCCTTGGAAAAGTATTTCAAGTTACAAATATTTGACCCGATTTATGCACCGACAGAAAGAAATATACAGGTATCCTGCAATGCTTATGCTGTGGATTTTTCTTTTTTCCTGTAACAATTCCAACGGACCAAAAGATAAACAAATCGTTTCCAGCCCGGAGCAAATGGATAAGCGGGCGGCAGAGAATATTAAGGCTGCGCTTGATCTTGCAGTCAATAATAGCGGTAAGATCAATGATACCACCCACCTGGACCTTGTTAACATGGTGAATAATTTTTACAAGGCCACCGATTATCAGCCTGCCTGGAGTAAAAAAGAAAAATGGGGGCCAATGGGAGATTCCTTGTACCAGTTCATTGTTCATGCAGAGCTATCAGGCTTATTTCCCAATGATTACCATTTCAAAAACCTTCGGCCCTTAAAAGATGAACTGGATAATGACTCACTGAAGCGCATGGACGCAGCATTATGGACAAGGGCAGATATCATGCTTACAGATGGCTTTATGCATATCATCAGGGACCTGAAGCAGGGGCGGTTACAACCGGATAGTGTTTCATTAAATAAAGATTCTGCACTGGCAGATAATTTTTTCCAGGCTACGATAAAGGAATTACTGGATAAGCAGCAGTTCACCACATTGCTGAATTCCCTTGAACCCCGGCACAAAGGATACTGGGAACTTAAAAAAGGGATCAAATCTTTTATCGATTCGATGGACAGGAGGACTTACACTTATATAACCTATCCCTATAAAAAAGGTGATGCAAAAGATTCTGCTTTCTTTATCAGAACCCTGCAAAAAAGATTAAGTGAAAGCGGGGTGATGGAAGCTGCGGGCCGCTTACCCGATTCAACCCAATTAAAAACTGCACTTATAAAAATCCAAAAGCAGAAGGGCCTTACTGCAGACGGGAAAATATCAGCAGCATTGATTCGTTACCTTAACATCAGCGATGCGGAACGCTTTAAACGTATTGCGATTACGCTGGACCGTTATAAGCAGATGCCGGAGAAGATGCCGGTAAAATATATATGGGTTAATTTACCGGGTTTTTATTTATGGGTCATCGATCATGATACGATCGCTGTAGAATCAAAGATCATCTGCGGTAAACCCGATACGAGGACACCATTGCTCAACAGCCAATTAACTGACATGGTAACTTATCCTACCTGGACTGTACCCAACAGTATCATTGTTAAATCGTACCTGCCCCGGCTCAAAAACAATCCCAACTATATTTCCAGGATTGGTTTAAAGCTTGTTAACGGTAAGGGTGAAACGATTGACCCGTACAGTATCAATTGGGCAAAATATTCCAGGGGAATCCCGTTTAAAGTGATGCAGGCCAGCGGCGATAATAATGCACTGGGAGTTATAAAATTCAATTTCAATAATCCGTATGCCGTTTACCTGCATGATACTAACCAGCGTTATCTTTTTAAAAATGCTTCAAGGGCTTTAAGCCATGGTTGTGTGCGGGTGCAGGATTGGGAAAAACTGGCTTTTTATATTGCAAAAAATGACAGCATCAATGCTCCGCATAAGGATTCGTTACGGTATACCAGTGATTCTATCCGTAACTGGATAGCCCGTAAAGTGCGGCGCCGTATTGATATAAAGAACCAGATCCCCCTTTTTATCAGGTATTTTTCCTGTGAGGGGAAGAAAGGCAGGATCCAGTTTTATGACGATATTTATGGTGAGGATAAAGCAATGCGGGAAAAATATTTTACAAATAAATAGTATTTGATAAGCCCCGGCTCCGGTTTTTGGGGATAATTACCGGCAATAGGGGTCAGGGCATTCGTTCTAAAACTGGAAACCGGGGAATAATGCCGTTTTTATGAAGCGCTCAAACGCCCGCCAGTGCTAAATAGCAGCCATTTAGGCGTTTAGGAGGGGGGATAGGGCTTGTCCCGCGGCTAATAAAAGCCTATATTGCAGCAATAAAGACCTTTTTGTTGTCTTTATAACAGCCGCATAATAGTTCGAATTATGTTGGTAAATTATTTTATGTTTTGGAACTAAGCGACTATTTTTGTTCCGATTTAGAAAACTAACAATTATGAAGAAAATCTTATTAGCATTTCTAGCCATTGGATTGTTTGTAACATCCTTTGCACAAAATGACCTCAAAAAGCGTCCAGCACTGGCCATTCATTTTTTGCTTGATGATTTTAAATCAGCCTCAGACCTGCGTACATACGGCCTGGGTAGCCTGATCAAATCAAAGCAATGGCATAAAACTGGCAGGATGGTTGCAGGACTTGCAGTGAGTTATATGGAAGGGCTGAGCGACCACCTGGATTTCGCAACAACTTTATCAGGTTCTTTTGTGGACTATCCCGTACCCAATAAGGCCTCATTCAATGCCAATAACTTCCTACTGGAAG
This sequence comes from Chitinophagaceae bacterium, assembly GCA_043782405.1. Taxonomy (GTDB): domain Bacteria; phylum Bacteroidota; class Bacteroidia; order Chitinophagales; family Chitinophagaceae; genus Ferruginibacter. Next base: position 3,392 of record JAYWAN010000188.1, on the reverse strand, counting down.
CAGCGGCCACAGTCAATCTGAAATTAACAACTGATAACTACTGGTGCAGTCCCTTCCTTACATTTGGAGTTGGTGCATCAAAGTATAAAGGATATTTCGGCGCATTCATTCCTGCCGGTGTGGGTTTACAATTTAATCTTTTTGATGAAGCCTACTTATTACTGAATTCACAATACCGTATTCCTGTTACAGAGAATGTGGCTTATCATTTTTATCACAGCATCGGTATAGCCGGAAGCATCCGTAAAAAGAAAGAACCGGCCCCAATTGTTTTGCCTCCACCACCCGTGATCAATTACGATCATGATAATGACGGTGTGCCCGATTCAACTGACAGGTGTCCCGATGTTCCAGGCCTGGCTTCTTTAAAAGGTTGCCCGGATAGGGATGGTGATGGTATTGCCGATATCGATGATAAATGTCCTGATGTTCCTGGATTGGCCCGTTATCAGGGATGCCCTATTCCTGATACCGATAAAGATGGTATCAATGACGAAGTGGATAAATGCCCAACCGTATTCGGATTTGCCCGTTACCAGGGATGCCCGATACCTGATACCGATAAGGATGGTGTAAACGACGAAGAAGATAAATGTATTAATGAACCCGGCCCCGCTTCTAATTTTGGTTGCCCGTTGATCGACCCGGTAATTATCAATAAGGTTAACCTGGCAGCTAAGAATGTATTCTTTGCTACAGGCAGCTCTAAACTATTACCAAAATCTTTCACCGCACTGAATGGTGTTGCGCAAATCATGAAAGAGAACCCCACGTTTAAATTAAATGTAGAAGGACATACGGATAGTACAGGCGGACATGAAATGAACATGAAACTTTCTGATGCCCGTGCTGCTTCTGTTGCTAATTATTTAAAATCCAAAGGTGTGGAAGAAGCAAGGATGAGTTCTGAAGGATATGGACCGGACAGGCCAATTGCTCCAAACAGGACAGTTGCCGGCCGTGCTCAAAACAGGAGAGTGGAAATGAAACTGAGAAATTATTAATCCCGGTTAAATAATATTGATAAAGCCCTTTGCAAATGCAAAGGGCTTTTTTTAGCTCATTTCTATTTTTAAGAAACCATTAATCCTTCTCTTCGAGTTTTGCGCAGGTAGATGAATAGAATTCCGTTTGCCCACTTCCAGAAAAACCAATGTTGTGTACCGTATTATTTCCACACATTCTTAATGAACGCTTCCAGTTTTCTTGGGTCAAGTTTTTTATCTGTCCTAACACCACTACAAAGGTCAAGTCCAAATGGTTGAACTTGCTCAATAGCCTGTCTTACGTTTTCTGATGTAAGACCACCTGCAAGAAAAACAGGAACTTTTGATTGTTCTACGATTTTCTTACTCAATGTCCAATTGTGAACCCTGCCTGTTCCACCAAGTTCTTTAATTGCTAAATTTGGATTTCCACTGTCTAAAAGTAATGCGTCCACCGCGTATGAAATCCTAACGGCTTCGTCAATTGTCTTTTCGTCTATAACGTGAATTACCTGTACGATTTTAATTGCTGGCAATGCTTGCCTGATTTTTTCATAAGTTCCTTCTTTGAGTTCATCAACTATTTGAATGGTGTTTGTCAAAGTTCTTTTATGGTGTTGTATAATTTCGTCTGCCGAAGTTTCACTTGTCAGCATAAATGTTGAAATTGCTGGTGGAACGCTACTTGTAATTTTTAGTATTTCTTCATCAGCTATAACGCCTGGTCCACTTGGCATATTTGCAACAAGTCCCAATGCAGCAGCTCCAAAATTAATTGCCATTTTGGCTTCGTTTATGGAACTGATACAACAAATTTTTACTCTTGGTATCATTGTTCTATTTAGTTTTTGTCTAATGATTGTAAGGGTTCTGCAATATCGTAAACAACAAAAGGGTTGACGATGCATCTACAATCCCGGGAAATATCATTATTATGGTTTGAATAGTTGTGTTTTCTGGTGGTGTAAAAACAAAGCAGTAGGATCAAAATCGTTTAGGGTGGTACCTGCAAAAAAACCGGCTTAAGTAACTGCCCCGAAGAGTATTATTCATAAAATATAAATACCCATCACGGAAGATCAATAATCATTCACCGGTTTGGGATTAGCTGTTTTTACCGGCTTTTTAATTTTGTCGTCGGCAGGTTTTACAGCAGGGCCAGGTTGTTTAGTATCTTTCTTTTCTTCAGGCTTTTTTGGTTTGGCTGTAACAGTGGTATCCCCCGGAGTTTTTGGTATCTCACTTTCTATTGTGATCTTTTCAGGCACATTATTGTCTTTATCCGGTGGGGCATTGAAAAAATCACCGGCATCGCCATTGCCTTCATCTGCTGTGCTATCTCCTTCCTGGAATATCCTTGCCATGTTCTGATCTGCATAAATGGGGTCATTACTAAACTCCAGGGGTTTTTCAAATTCTTTGATCTTTCCATATCCTAGTTTTTTATCGGCATAAACCTTGCTCATATATATACCCCATTTGGGTGCCGACATCTCTGCACCACCCGCATTATTGGCATAGATCCTTATAAAAGGGTCATCGCACCCTACCCAGGTTCCTGCTAATAATTCCGGAGTATAACCAATGAACCATCCATCGGCGTTATTATTTGTAGTACCCGTCTTACCTGCTTTTTGAACAGGGATCGAATAATTATTCAATACCCGTGCAGTACCAAATTTTATAACACCCTGCATCAGGCTTACCATAGTATATGCATCATTTTCACTGATCACCTGTTTGGGTGTTGAACTGAATTCCTGTAAAAGATTTCCACTCTTATCTTCGATCCTTGTCATAATGATAGGCTCTATGTTCAGTCCCTTATTCGGAAACATGGTATAACCCTGCAACATTTCCAGCATGGGGATTTCGGCGGCACCAAGTGCAATGGAATAATAAGGAGGAAGTTTGGCCTTTATACCACAGCTTTGGGCAAATTCAATAGTCCTTTTTACACCGATCTGTCCTATCAAACGCCAGGCTGCGATATTCTTTGAATTGGCCAGGCAATAAGCAACTGTGCCTGCCCCGCCAGTGATCGTTTTACCACCCAATGTAAGTGAGCCGCCGGGTATTACTGTTTCCGGTGTATAACCGGCTTCTTCTACCGCCAGCGTGTACACGAAAGGTTTAAATGAAGAGCCTACCTGACGTTGGGCAGTAACATGATCAAACTTGAACCATTTAAAATCTATGCCTCCAACCCAGCATTTTACTTCACCGGTGTGCGGGTCGATGGATGCAAATGAAGTCTGTAATATCTGTTTGTGGTATTTAATAGAATCATAGGGTGTCATAACGGTATCCAGTTGCCGCTTTGCATTCCAGGCAAATACTTTCATTTTAACCGGTACGTAAAATGACTTTATAATGTCTTCTTCCTTGACATCATCTTCTTTCATG
>JAYWAN010000187.1:0-9442 GCA_043782405.1 Chitinophagaceae bacterium | reverse complement strand
CTGCTGCATATTGGTTAAACAACGGCACGCCGTTTAAAGCCACACCCATCACACCCATTGGCGTAGTGGCATGTGTTGCCGCGGCAACGGGGTTTACCGGTATCTTCAGTGTTATACTTTGTGTTGCAATAGTACTGGGGTTTTTCGAAAATGTATTTCCCCCGAATGTTGTACCGCTGAAATTTTCATACAGAGGATTCGTTGTTGGATAGTAAACACTTTTATGATCGGGCAGGGCATTGCATTTGATGGTAACCCAGGTACCGTCGTAGGTAATGCTGGTAGCTCCATAAATTTTATTATAAACAGCCGGTAGTGTCAACGCACCGCTGGCTACGGTTAAAGATAAACTGCAGGACTGTCCGCCGAAATTGATCGCAAACAATGCCGTGCCGGCAGCAGCTGGTGTTCCTGATACTGTATAAGACAAATTACCATTTCCTGTTGCTAATGTTCCCGCCTGAAGGGTCACTGTTAAACCGGTAACACCGGTTGATGCTATTGCTATACCCGTCGTGTAGGCAATACCGTTACCACCCGAATAAGGGACGGTGGCGGTAGCTGCATAGGCCGAACCCGCAGTTGCGGGTGCAGAGAATGATCCGCTTCCGCAAGCTAATGCAGTGATGGTTGCTGCAGAAGGCGGGCTTACCACTAAACCAAGGCTGCAGGACTGTCCGCCGAAACTTACGGCAAATGTTGCGGTTCCGGCAGAAGTGGGCGTTCCGGTAACAGTATAAGATAAGCTGCCTGCCCCGTTTGCAAGTATACCGGACTGTAATGTTGCCGTTAAACCCGTAACGCCGGTTGATGCAATTGCCACACCGGCCGTGTAGGCGATAGCGTTACCTCCTGTATAAGGTACCGTACCTGTTGCAGAAAAAGGAGTATTGACAACAGCACCTGCACTGAATGTTCCGCCGCCGCAGGTTAATGCAGTGATGCTGGGTGAAGTGGTACCGCCGCCGCCGGTACCACCGGTACTGCCAGAAGAAGAATCGCTTTTTGAACAGGAGGCCAATGATAAAACCACGGCCAGGCTGGTCAGTAATTTCAGGTTGCTTAAATTCATAATTTTCTTTTTTAGTTAGACGGGCATATGATCAAAATCCTTCGGTATTAATTTTATTGTTGTGGAGGAGGTTCATCACCTGGTGGCGGTGGCTCATTGCCGGGCCCTCCGGGTGGTGGTGGAAATCTTCCTGGCCGGCCCGGCCTGTTCTTAGGTGGTGCCATCCGCCGTAATACATCCTGTATAATTGCATCAAATTTTTTCTGTTGTTCCGGGTTGCAGATGGCCCTTACTTTTTGGAAATGGTGAAAGGTAAGCAGTTCCATTTGTGACTCAGCATCACTTGCTTTTTTTGCAGCGGCTTGTATGGTTGCATCGTCAACATTTGGCTGTTGTAACAATGCAAAGAATCTATCTTTTACTTTTCCAATGCTATCCTGTATCATTTTTTGCGCTTCCCGGTGTTCCTCCCTTAATTTGCTGTAGGCGATCTTCTGCAATGAATCCAGTTTTAATTCATTGGTAACAAATTCAAATACCTGTCCCTGTGGTGGTGGTGGCATTTTACCATCACCCCTGCCCCCACCTTTATGGTTTATCCATAATATTGCCAGTGTAGCAATATTTGCGGTAAGCAGTAACAGGATTACTATCGTGAACCAGCGGTTATTTGTAGAAGTATTCATGATAAAGATTTATTCGTAAACAGAAGTTGTTCCCATATTATAGGCTTCAGCAAATGACTCGATAGTGGCCGGCTTATTGGAATGCACCGTGTCCTTTTGCAGTGGTTGCTTATCTAACTGCCCAAGAGAAATTACATTTATAATCAGCACGATCAATAAGGATGCAGTTACAAATACAGGACGAAGCACAAAGAATGGTCTCCTTTTCACTTCCATTTCATTCTGCATCCTGCCGATAAGCCTGGTATAAAAGAAATCAGGTGCTGTAGATTTTTGCAAACCAGCCAGGCTGTTTAATATCCTGTCTTCCCGGTTTAAATCCTCGTTATGCATTGTTTGAAATTTAGTTATTATTAGTTTAGATGCCGGTTTTACAGAAAACCTTCGCTATGGCGGAAGATTATTTATTTTTTTTCGCAGGTTTTGCTTGGCTCGTTGTAATAGAGAGTCCACGGCTGGTTCAGAGGTATTGAGGATGTCGGCAATCTCCCGGTAGCTCAGTTCCTCCACTTTACTGAGCAGGAAAGCGGTACGTTGGTTTTCGGGCAGTTCATTAACCAGTTTAAACAGTTGCGCAGCATCTTCTTTACGCTCCTGCTGCACACCGGGGTGGTTAAAATCGCCCTGGTCATGAACGGGCTGGTTATTATCCCCAAATAAATTACTGACAAAGCCAAAACGTTTCTTTCTTTTTTTACTGCGCAGGTGATCGAGGGATTTGGTGGTGGTGATGCGGTAGATCCAGGTAGATAAAAGTGACTCTCCTTTAAATTGGTGTATTGAACGATAAACCTGGATAAAAACTTCCTGGGCGATATCTTCTGCATCGGTTTCGTGTTGCAGCAAACCAAGGGCAGTATTGTATACCTTATGCTGAAACTGTGTTACCAGTTCCTTAAATGCCCATTCCTCGGCATTGCGAAGGCCAATGATCAATTCCTGTTCTGTCAAACGGCTTACTTTTAGAGGCTACAACTTACAAAATAAAGTTAAACTGCATATCGGGTAATAAAATCTATAATGGTTTTATCAAATCTGCCCGCTTCGCCAAACATAAATGAATGTTCAATAGGAATGACATAGATCGGGAAATCATTCAGCCCAGATTCAAATTTTTTCAATCGTACGGCATCTTTTTCAGTAGTAAGAATAATCTTAATGGCTGATTGTATCTTACTGAATTGTTTTTTTATCTCTTCCAGGTCATCACTGTCGAAAATATGATGGTCGGGGTAACGTAACATATCATAAGTATGTACGCGTTCATTAAGGAATTCTTTCAGCGGCCTTGGGTTGGCGATGCCGCATAATAACAAGGTATCCATATCTGCATCGATGCTGATCTCCTGCTTATTAAAAAGATGGTAGGGCCTGCCATAATTTATTGTTGTAAAATAAACCTGTTGATCTGTAATTGGATTGATCTCGGCAATAATGGACTGCCGCTCAGTTTCAGACAGGTTGGGTTTGCATTTGGTAACAATAATGACCTGTGCCCTTTTACTGCTACGCCGTATATCCCGCAGGTCGCCGGCAGGAAGTACCAGGTCTCTCGTGTATAGATTTTTATATTCGGTCAGTAATATATTTATGCCTGCCCTTACTGACCGGTGCTGAAAAGCATCATCAAGTATAATTACTTTGGTCTCGGGCTTTTCATGTAATAACTGTGGAATGGCCACCAGGCGCTCTTCTCCAACTGCAACCGTGGTACCGGGAAATTTCTGGTGAAACTGCATGGGTTCATCTCCAATTTCCAATGCCGTTGTATTTTCATTGGCAATGGCAAAGCCGGCTGTCTTTCTTTTGTAACCGCGACTAAGCGTAGCCGTTTTAAAGTCTTTTTCCAGGAGCCGGATCAGGTATTCTACCATCGGTGTTTTACCCGTGCCCCCTGTGGCCAGGTTACCCACACAAATGATCGGAAAATTAAAAGCTGATGATTTGAAAATATTTTTATCGTACAGCCAGTTGCGCAGCCATACAATACCACCATAGATGAGCGAGATGGGGAATAACAGGTATCGAAAACTACGCAGCAAATTTTATTAATTATGAGTAAGAAATGAAGTTAAAAGGCAAAACCTAAAAGTGAGAACTCTCGAGTTGTCAGGTTCCAAGGTTTTTGTTTTTGACTTTTGACTTATGTATTTATAAAGATAGAAAAGATTGTGGTGCCATAATTACGTTCGGTTTTATACTGTCGAAATTTCTTGTAATCATTCCTCGGCGTATGTTCCAGTACGAACCAGCCACCGGGATTCAATAAGTCACCTTCAACTATTTTTACGGGCAGTTCATCAATCGTTGTCAACGCATAGGGAGGGCCGGCAAAAATAAAATCGTATTTTTCTGTAGTTGTTGCAATGAAACGGAAGACATCTGCTTTAAGTACATTGAAATTTTCAAACTTCAGTTCGGCTGAAGTTTTTTTTATAAAATCGTACATCCGGTTATCTTTCTCCACGATAGTAATATCAACCGCTCCCCTGCTGGCCAGTTCATAGCTGATGCAACCCGTGCCGCCAAAAAGATCCAGCACTTTAAGTTCTTCAATGGTTAAATTATTTTGAAGGATATTGAACAGCCCTTCTTTGGCAATATCAGTAGTGGGCCTTGTATGTGGCATTTTAGCAGGCGGGTTTATACGCCGGCCACCATGTGTGCCGCTGATTATACGCATAATGACAGTGCAAATAAATAACTGAAATAATGGTGTGGCTGGTCTTTGATCTCATCTGTATACAAAACATTCTCCGGCAGGGTTTCAAATTGAATGTTGAGAAAATATTTATAGAGGCCTGCATATAAACCCGAACCGGCATCGATCATTCCGGTCAGGTGCAGTTCTACGTTAGCAACATCTGTTTCAAAATTCTCGCATACATTCAGTAAATGATAGGCTGCGTCATCGGGGTCGTGGTATTCAAAATTACGGATCAGCTGCAGTTTCCCTTCTTTGTGCAATACAAGGGTGAAACGACTATTGTAAAAAACAGCCAATAAATGATTGCCTGCATTCGGCAAAAGGTCGGGTAATAATGAATACTGGTGTGTTTCATTAGCATAAGGGAAATGCCTGGCGAAGGCATTACTAACTTCTACCGGTACACGATAAATATTGTGAACATTATGCCTGAAGAGGAAATCTGTTTTTGTATTTGCCCGGTTCAGATCACCGTAAATAAGGTTCAGCATTTCAACATTGGCTGATGCATCCATGAATTCGGGAGGAACCAGGATGCTTTCGGGGAAGGTCCATACGATATCCTTTTTTTTATATTGTTGCTGCAGGATGGTTTCACCGGTAATGATCTCTTCCAATTGATCCGCAATGGCTGCAGCATTGATATTTGCCGGAAATGAATAAACAACTACGGCGGGAAAGCAATTACCGGCATCCCGGATAACAAATGAAATGCCCATTGGGCCTGCTTCTACAAGTAAATGAGCCGACGTAGTATCTATTTTAGCGGCCTGTATATGGAAAGATGGATTCACATTTTAAGTTTGGGCAGGCAAAATAAGATAATTTTGCTGACTTTATGGAAAGTACAGCCGCAACAAGGGATTTAAAAGTGCAGGTAAACAATAAACAGATTCTGTCAATTGCATTACCTATCACATTGGCCATCCTTATACCACAGATCAATATGCTTACCAACAGCATCTTCCTCGGTAACTTAAGTACCGGGGCGCTGGGCAATGCAGGTATAACGGGGGTATTTTACCTGATATTTGCCGTTGCCGGCCATGGATTGAACAATGCATTACAGGCTGTCTTTTCGCGGTATGCCGGTAGTGATAACAGTAACGTTTTTAAAACAATTCTTGCCCAGGGCATCAGGATCAGCCTGCAGTTTGCATTGGCAGGGATACTGATCACCTGGTTTGTTGCCCCCCTCATTTTACAACATGTAGCTGACCCTAACGCCTACCCGCAGGAAATAAGTTTTCTTAAGATCAGGATCATGGGCCTGCCCTTCCTGTATTTATTTCAAATGGGGAATGCTTTTTTAGTGTCTTCGCTCAACAGCAAATACCTGATGATCGGTTTTATCTGTGAAGCCATGGTAAATATCATACTGGATTTCCTGCTCATCAAAGGGCGCTTTGGTTTTCCGCAACTGGGATTCAATGGTGCTGCCATTGCATCAGTGATCGCAGAAATTGTAGGACTACTTGTTGTAGTACTTGTTTTGTTCAGGACAGGTTTAAAAAAACAATATGGACTGCTACAGCATTTTTCTTACAACAGGTTATTGACGAAAGAGATCCTGACCATATCAGCGCCACTCATGCTGCAATATGTGATAAGCGTTACCACCTGGCTGGTATTTTTCTTTTTAATTGAAGGCAGGCATGATGAAACCTCCAAAGCCATCAGTAATACCATGCGCAATGTTTTTGGGTTGGTGGGTGTTTTTGTGTGGGCTTTTGCCAGCACCTGTAATAACATGGTGAGTAATTTAATGGGACAGAAAAAGGAAGAAAAGGTTTTAGCCGCCATTACCAGGATCATGTTATGGAGCATTGGATTTTGCCTGGCAATGGTATCACTCGTCAATATTTTTCCGGAATTATTTTTTGGATTATTTGGACAAGGCAAGGAATTTATCCGCCAGGGCATCCCTGTATTGCGGGTGGTAAGTGTGGGCCTGCTCTTTATGAGCATTGCCAATATCTGGCTCAATGGTGTTACCGGCACAGCCAAAACAAAAGTAAATTTATTGATAGAGATCGTGGCCATTACCGTGTACCTGGTATATAGCTGGATATTTGTGAAAGTGAATTATATATCGCTGGCGATGGCCTGGAGTAATGAACTGGTTTATTGGTTCACCATTTTCCTGATATCCTTTTTGTATTTGCGCAGTGGCAAATGGAAAACGTATAAGCGATGAGCTACGGGCTGTGAGCTCCGGGATTTATTTTAAATTGTCCGGAATTCACAGCCTGTAACGCATAGTGCTTAATTTCCTTTCCAGACATTATTCTCAAAATTCTTGTCCGGGAATATCTTATCAGCATCAATTTCCACTTTCTTCAATTCTTCCGTAGTAGATAATTTAACTTTCCAGGTTGCCGTATTATTCCATATCTCAACAGGTAATATTAATTTACCCGTTTTACCGCTCTTTGTTTCATAAGAAAGCAATACCGGCATTGCCATCTGTTCTAAGTTGGCAATGGTTACCAATGCGCCATTAGCAGCATTATCTTTTTCATATTTTACCGAAACTATGGATTGATCCAGTTTATAATTTTCCAGGAACCATCCTTTCCAGAACCAGCCAAGATCTTCTCCTGCTGCATTTTCCATACTGCGAAAAAAATCCCATGGCGTAGGATGCTTGAATGCCCAGTTGCGGATATAGGTTTTAAAAGCATAATCAAAACGGTCGGGACCCAGTACGATATTACGCAGTAATTCAAGTGCATAGCCAGGCTTGAAATATAAAGCGATGCCGATATTGGCCTCTTTCATGGCATCCGGTGTTGTCATGATAGGTTCTGTGCCTTTTCCAAACATATAGCCTCCCATGAAATCCATTTTTGTTGGTGGGTTTTTATATTCACCATTATTAAAATCATCATCAGCGAGGGAATTGATGAATGTATTGAACCCTTCATCCATCCAGCCGTACTTGCGTTCGTTACTGCCCACGATCATGGGGAACCAGGTGTGGCCAAATTCGTGATCAGTAACCCCAAACAGGCCACTCTTCTCCGCTTTCCACCCGCAAAAAACGATACCGGGGTATTCCATGCCGCCAACGTTACTCGCCACATTGGTAGCTACCGGGTAGGGATATTCGAACCATCGTTTGCTGTAGTTCTCAATACTTCCCTTGGTATATTCCGTTGCCCTTCCCCAGCCTTTTTCGCCATTACTTTCGGTTGGATACACGCTCATGGCCAATGATGTTTTACCACTGGGTAAATTAATTTTAGCCGCATCCCAAATAAATGATTTGGAAGAAGCCCAGGAAACATCTCTTGCATTGGAGATCTTATAATGCCAGGTAAGTGTATTGCCTTTTGGCCTTGAAGCAGGATCGATCACCTCAGCTTCTGTTCTTATCATCACCGTCTTATCGCTTTTCCTTGCTTCGGCAAGACGGCTTATCTGCGTAGCCGTAAGCACTTCGGCTTCATTCTGCAATGCACCACTGCAAACAACGATATGACTGGCAGGTGCGGTAATATTTACATCAAAATCACCATATTCCAGGTAAAATTCGCTGGGGCCAAGATAGGGCAAGGTATTCCACCCCTGTACATCATCAAACACACACATCCGCGGATACCATTGGGCAACAGTGAAAATATTCCCATTGCGGGTTTTTAAAATACCGCAGCGATCGGCACCATATTCAGGTAAAGTGAAACTATAATCAATTTTTATTTTCACTATACCCCCACCCGGGTTGACTAATTTTGGTAAACGTACCTGCATCCGGCTATCGGTTACCAGGTAATCAGCAGCAGCATTACTGCCAATGACCTTTACACCGTTTATTTTGTATCCGCCGCTAAAATCAGATTTTGAATCACCATAACGGCTACGGCTATCCACGGGCATACGAGCCTGTCCCCGGCTATCCTTGTTAAATAAATTCTGGTCAAGCTGCAGCCATAGGTAAGGCAAACTATGCGGACTGTTATTCTTATAGGTAATCGTTACGCTGCCACTTATTTCATTGGTAACATCATTTAAAGCAGCAGTGATCTCATAATCGGCTTTATTTTGCCAATACCCTAAATTCGGTTCTCCCGTTGCTGCCCGGGTGATGGTGCCGCCGGTTGGGTAAAATAAAGGCGAAAATAAAACATGCGGATCATATTTTGATACAGGCTTTTCGTCATCTTGTGCAAATGCAGCGATGGATAAAACAAAAAGTAAGGACAGGGAAAAGAATTTTTTTATCATTTGTTGTTATTTTAACTGGCCGAAGATAAATAAAACCATCACAACATAAATACCTTTCAACACTTAGTGCAGCTATTGCAAGGCATTTAACAGTTTTTTGCCTTCAGCTTTTATACCGGGGTCATCTTCTGTCTGGTTGGGTAAAGTAAGCATCGTCTTAAGGGCTGCAACGGCTTTGGCGTTATCGTCATTGCGGTGATAGGCTTTGGCCATTTCAAAATAGTTGAGGATAAAGCCCGAAGTAATGGATTGTGATTTTTCAAAAGCAGCGATGGCTTGGGCCAGGGATGATTCCGGAAGGCCCCCATAAAAAAGCTTTACGGCTGACCGTTCAAAAAAGTTGAGGTTGCTGATCTCGTAATGCCACCTGCCCAGCACATGCCAGGCTTTAAAATTATTGGGGTTAGTTTTCAATGAAATGTCTACATATTTTTTAATCTCCTTGGCATTAAGGATCTTTTCCTTTCCGCTCTTGCTCATCGTTGAACGGCCCAGTACCATTGCCATTGCACAACTGGCATCAGAATTAACCGGATCTATCTTTAAAGCTGTTGCCGCATATATTTTCCCTGCTTCATAATAACTGTCACGCAGTTTATCATCTGCCTGTCGTTTACCGATCCGTATGCACAATTCACTGCATTTACTGAGCGCATAAAGATGGGTTGGTTTTGCCATCAGTACTTCTTTGAATTTAGTGAATGCCGCATTTTCATTCGGGATGGCTTCCAACCGGTCGGCTTCCTTGACCAGTGCATTGATATCCTGTGCAACAGGGCATAGAAACGGGAACAATAAAAGAAAAGTCAA
>JAYWAN010000186.1:0-3573 GCA_043782405.1 Chitinophagaceae bacterium | reverse complement strand
TACGGTTGAAGAATGAACCTTCATTTTCTTACTGCCTGTTTGAAACTTACCCCGATAAAGTGGAAGAAGAAAGGATCGACCTCAGCCGCCTGGGTAATAAAGGCTTCCGGTTGTACGACGCAACGAACTTCAGGCAAAACCTTGAGCCCGCCCGCAGCGTAATTGACCTGCACATTGAAAAACTTACGGATAGCTGGAGCCACCTCAGTAATTTTGAAATGCTAACTTTACAGTTGAAGGCATTCGAAAAATATTATGAACTCGCTGTTGCCCATCACCTGCCGGGCCTCACCGTTATTCATGGTATTGGTGCGGGTAAATTACGGGATGAGGTACATGATATTTTGCGGTCAAAAAAGGAAGTGAAATCATTCGTCAACCAATATAATCATTTGTACGGTTATGGTGCTACGGAAATTTATTTTCAATATTAACCCGGTTACCGGGTATAAAATATAAGGCCATGTTTTTTCCAACCGATACCTGGGCACAGGTACTTTACATTTTTATACTGAGTGCATTGCGTTACCTCGTTATTGGCGGCCTGGCTTTCGTATTATTTTATCTGTTCTTTAAAAACAAATCCTTGTTTGCCAAGATCCAAAAAAAGTGGCCGGCTGGTTCCGATTACAGGCGGGAGGTACTTTATTCCTTTCTTACTTTTATCTTCTTTGCCATGACGCCATTGGTTTTAAGAAACCCATACATCAGGCCATACACAACGATTTATCAAAATATCCACCAGCACAGTATGCTTTATTTCTGGCTCGTATTTCCATTGATGTTAGTTGTGCATGACGCCTACTTTTACTGGATGCACCGGTTGATGCATCATCCGAAATTATTTTCATTTTTTCATGTTGTGCACCACAGGAGCACCAATCCTTCCCCCTGGGCAGCATTTGCCTTTCAGCCAACAGAAGCGATCATTGAATCGGGGATCATTTATGTTTTTGCTTTTACTTTCCCCGTACATTTTATACACCTTTTTTCTTTCCTGATATTTATGACGCTGTATAATGTATACGGCCACCTCGGATTCGAAATATTTCCCAAAGGGTTCAACCGCCATTGGTTCTTCAAATGGTTAAATACATCGGTGAATCATAACATGCACCACCAGTATTTTAAAGAAAATTACGGCCTGTATTTTACCTGGTGGGATAGGATGATGAATACACTCAATAAAAATTATGATACCAGGTTCGGCGAAGTGACGGAGGAGAACATACTGGTGCGAAAAAGTAAGCGGCAACATGAGCATTAATGAACTGCTCCTCTATATGGCCCTTGTGATTGGCTTTGCGCTTACGCCCGGTCCTAATATGATGCTCTACCTTACGCATACATTCGAGTATGGCCGTAAAGCCGGGTGGCTAACGGTGGCGGGTATCACCAGCGCATTTGTTTTTCATGTAATGGCAACGGTATTGGGATTGACAGCTTTGCTGGTGGCTGCACCGAAAGCATTGGCAATATTGCGTTATGCTGGCATCGTTTATTTATTTTACCTGGCCTTCACAAATTTGCGTTCGGTAAAATGGGCTTCAGCAGCCGGTACTTCAGCGCAGCAGCCAGCAAAATATTTTTATTCCAGGGGGCTTATCGGTAACCTGCTCAATCCCGGTACGGTGCTTTTATATTTTTCTTTGATACCGCAATTCATACATCCCGAACGTGGCCATATCATGTTACAGAACCTGGAATTATGCGGCTTGCAGATGCTGGGGAGTACGGTTACCAACCTCACCATTGTTTTTTTAGCCGGATTTGCTACCGATGCGATCTTAAGGAATGAAAAATACCAGCAATGGATAAGGTGTATCATGAGTATCCTTATAGCGGCATTTGCGCTAAAGATGTTGTTCTGGAAAAAATAAGTGGCCAGGCAAAAATGTAGCGGGGTATATATTGTATTTGTAAAATCGGTACCTTGTGAAAAATTTGTTCTCCCGTAGAAACGGGAGAACTTTTAACGATTGCTTGCCATATGAAAAAAGGTTAATACTTTTTCAGGGCTGTTTTATCAGCCGGTTTTTTGCTGCGTTACACCGCAGTGTTCGATGATTCCACCAGTTTTAACGATTGCCCGCTATAGAGTAACTCATCTTGCTTTCACAAAAGTAAGATGGGTTACTTTTTATTTCAAAACAACCTGCACCTTGTTTTACCATGCGTAAACCAATTGCACTTTGGTAAAACCCTTTATAGTATTGAGTTTAAGAATAATTAATTGATGATGTCCAACCGTTCTGCAGATACCTTATTACAATTGGTTCATTCGCTTGAAAAAGCGGAGAAGCGGAATTTTAAACTCTACATCAAAAGAAGTTCGGCCAAAGAAGACCTCAAGATCATCCAGTTATTTGATGCATTGGACAAATTGCCTGAATATGATGAGAAGCTGCTTTTAAAGAAATTACCTGCTATTCAAAAACCCCAGCTGGCCAATTTAAAAGCACACCTGTACAGGGAATTACTGGCAAGCCTCCGCATTTTAAAAAGTACAGAAAGCATTGACCTCCAATTGCACGAGCAACTCGATTATGCCCGCATCCTGTACAACAAAGGGCTTTATCTCCAGAGCCTTAAGATACTGGAAAAAGTAAAAGACCTTGCGAGACAATACCACCAGGAAAGTTTTTTGATACAGGTTATTTCCCTGGAGAAAAAAATTGAGACACTGCATATCACCCGCAGCCTGGAAAATACGGCAGACAGGATTACCCGTGAAGCGGATGAAGTGAACAGGCAAAGGGGGATGATCACGAAATTATCGAACCTTGCCCTGCAATTGTACAATTGGTATGTAAAGAATGGCCATGCACGCAATGAAAAAGATGAGAAAGGAGTGAAGCAATTCTTTAAAAAAAATCTTCCGGCTGATGCCGCAACACTTACTGGTTTTTATGAACAGCTTTACCTCTGCCAAAGCTATTGCTGGTTTGCATTTGTACGCCAGGATTTTTTAATGTATTACCGGTACAGCCGTAAATGGGTAGCGCTTTTTGAAAAAGAACCGCTGATGATCACCGTAGAGACGGGTCACTATATCAAAGGCATGCACAACTTACTCACGGCAAGTTTTGACCTGAGGAATTATAAAAAATTCGACCAGTATTTATCACGCTTTGAAGATTTTGCCGGCACAACACCCGCTAACCAGCATTATAATTTCAGGATGCAAACCTTTGTTTATATCAGCAGTGCAAAAATAAACGGGCATTTGATGAAAGGGAGTTTTAGCGAAGGTTTAAAACTTGTTCAGGCCATTGAAAAAGGATTAAAGCAGTTTGCTGCATTCATCGACCGTCACCGCGTGCTGGTGATACATTATAAGATGGCCATGCTGTATTTTGGCAATGGGGATTATGAAGCTTCCATCGATTATCTCCGTAAGATCATTAATGGCCCGGTTGACCTGAGGATCGACCTGCAATGTTACTCACGGCTGCTGCACCTGATGGCACATTATGAACTGGGCAATGAGAGTATCATCGAGTCGCAGATCAAATCGGTGTACCGTTTTATGTCTAAGATGGAAAATCTTACCGTTGTGGAAGAAGAGATGTT
>JAYWAN010000185.1:0-9447 GCA_043782405.1 Chitinophagaceae bacterium | reverse complement strand
GCTCATTACCTGCTGGCGAGCAAAGGCATCATCCACATCATCATCAAAAATTATCCTTATATAAGAAAGTCCAAAGGCAGACGTAGTTCGCAGGTTGGATTTTTTCTGAACGGAATTCAATACCGTTTCCATGGGTATGGTAATGAATTTTTCCACTTCTTCCGCGCTTCTTCCCGGCCATTGTGCAATAATGATGATCTGTGTATTGGTTACATCGGGGAAAGTTTCTATGGGGGTATTCTTATAACTTACGATACCAATCACTACCAATATAGCAGTGAGAAAGAAAACCAGGTATCGGTGCCTTAAAGAAAAATGTATGATCTGTTTAATGAATTTTTTCATGCTACTGATTGGATCTTATCCGGCTGAATCATTTAATTTTCTGTCAATGCCCTGAATAAAAGGATCTGGTTTTTTGAAATGATCCTGTCACCCGGTGCCAGGCCCGATCTCAAATAGGTTTTATCACCAACTGTTTTAAGTATGTTTACTTCCTGTACTTTCATATTGCATTTATCCTTGTACACGATCACATAATTCTTTCCGTTTTCAGCAATAATGGCGGCAAATGGAATAGCTATAGCTTCTACCCCCTCACGATTCCGGATCATGATATTGGCAAACATCTCGGGTTTCAGTTCCTGGTTCTCATTTTTTAATTTTACCCTGATCTTCATCACCTTGGTCTCGGGATCAAGTACCTGGTTCACTTTGTCCACTACACCGTTGAATATTTTATCAGGGTATGCCAATGTTGTTACACCTGCAGTATATCCTTCTTTTACTTTGGCGATATCGCTTTCATATACATTTGCCCAAACCCATACCTCACTGATATCACCGATGGTAAACATATTATCGCCATTATCATTTCGTATAAAGCCGCCTTCCGAAATCTTTTTTTCAACCACATAACCACTCATGGGGGCGGTTACAATATAAGTGCCGTTTGCAGCAGTATGCCCGCCTCCGTTGATATTGATCTGCTCCTTCACTTTAGCCGCATTAGTAACAGATTTCTGGTACATCTCTTTCGCTTCTATATATTCCCGTTCGCTGGCGATGCCGTTTTTATAGAGCGACTCTTCATTATCCAATTGTTTCTTTGCAATGGCAACATCATTTGAAGCTGTGGAGAGATCACTGTAATTGCCCAGTACATCCGCACTTTTAATAATTGCTAGCACCTGGCCCTTACTCACCTTGTCACCCAATGAAACTTTTACCTCCAAAACTTTTCCGCTGCTGAAGGGAAATACTTTTACCACCCTGTTATCGCTGAAATTCACTTCGCCGGAAAGTTTAAGTTCATCATCAATATTTCCTGTAGTAGCAGAATCTATGCTGACTATTTTAGCCATAGAGTCTGAGATACAAATCTGTTGGGGTCCATTCGTGGTCTCTTCATTCTTGTTATTGCAGGAAAACAGGACCGTTGAGGTAGAAAGAACGATCATAAATAATACCCATGGTTTCATTTGAATTGGTTGAATGAATATTTTAATTCAGTTTAACGACGTCTGCACCCACCGCATAATTCAGGTCTTCAACAGATCTTAGGAGGCCATTGTGCTGTTCCACCAATTTTAATTTAGTGTCTTTATAGGCGTCCATAAAATCAATAAAGTCGAGCAGGTTCATCTGTTTATCCTCGTAGCTTTTAAGCATATTGTAAAAAAGCGCATCATATTTTTTTGAAAAATCAAGTTGTTGTGAATTATTCACGCCCTGGTAAAACTTAAGTTTCTCTACCGCGGCGGCTACGTCCTGCTGAATTTTAAAACCGGTTTGATCGGCCAATGCCTTTTGTTGTTGTAAAGTAAATTTTGCAGAAGCGATATTTCCCTGGTTATGATTAAAGATATTAAGTGGTACTGCGATGGAAAGCCCTACATAATCGGGCGCATAACTACTATGCTGGTCAAACTCAGTTCCAATACTTACATCTGGCCTGGCCAAAGCTTTTTGGTAAACAAGATTATGGTTTTGAAGATCTATCATCGTTTTCGCCATTTTTTCATCAGGGCGTAGTGTCATTGCCTGTTTTAACAGGTCATCTGCAGAAGGGATCGGCATCGTCGTTAATTCTCCAAACTTGTATTCAAGTGCCGGGGCAATAAACCCTGTTATATTATTGTTCAATAAAAATTTGAGTTCATTTTCTACCGGTATTAATTGTGCTACAACATTTACCAATTCATTTTGTAAACTGAACAACAATGCTTTTATCCGCAGGTTATCCTTTACTGAAACATTGCCTGCCTGCAATTGAAGATCCATGCCGGTTACCAGTTTATTCACTTCTGCAATTTCCCCGTCATACACTCGCTTGATCTTTAACAGGTGATTAATTTCCAACAGGTCGCTTCGCAAAGTGTAACGGAGAGAGCGCAGTACATCATCGAATTGTTCTGCCGAAAGGGTTGCATTATCACTGGCAAGACGGGCGGCCTTACTTCTTTTTCCTGCAGTCTTTATCAGCTGTGTTACCTGCACATAAAACTGTCCGTTGTTCTGGTCATGCTTAAAAAAACCTCCCTGTTTATCATACACATTCTGGTCGGTAGTGAGCAGGGGGTTATCCCAAAGTTTAGCCTGTTTTATCAATGCCTTGTTGGCATCAATATTATATTTGGCTGCCAGCAGTGATAAATTATGCTGAAGGAATATTTTTTCTGCATCGGGTAGGGACAGACGCAGTGTGTCATTTTGTGATTGAGCCACAGCCGTACCCGTAATTACCGTAACGAGCAGCAACATTTTAATTGATCGGACCTGCTTTGTAAAAGTCATAGGAATAATTTACAAAGCAAAGTTGTTTGATTGTTTAGTTAAACGGTATTTAAGATTGGTTAAGTGCCGGTTAAAGCCTTTGCAGTAGCTGCTTGTAGGAAAAAAAATTAACCGGTTTGTGGTACTGTAAACCTGAATCCGATGCCATGAATTGTTTCCAATACGATACCGGGATCTGCTTTAAAATATTTTCGGAGTTTGGAAACGTACACATCCATGCTACGGCCCAAAAAGAAATCATCTTTACCCCATACGTGTATAAGCACTTCTTCACGTTTAAGTACTTTATTGCGGCATTCGCAAAAGAATTTTAACAGGTCGGCTTCTTTTTGTGTGATATTGAAAGTTTCTGTTGCTGTATATATTTTCAGGTCGGTATAAGAAAATTTAAGTTTATTGAATTGATATTCCAGTGTTGAATCGCTGTGCATTTTTTTTGTGCGTCGTAAAAATACTTCTACCTTTTTCAGTAATTCCAGCATACTGAATGGTTTGGTAAGGTAATCGTCTGCCCCCGTATTGTACCCTTTTAATTTATCATCTTCCTGTATTTTTGTACTCAAAAAAAGAATGGGGACCAGGTCGGTTTGCTGCCTGATTTTCCTGGCTACTACATAGCCATCTTTATTGGGCATCATAATATCCAACAGGCAAAGGTCGATCTTGTCTTTATCAAACCTGTTTATGGCAATTTGTCCATCGGCACAATGCACCACATTGTACCCTTCTTCTTCAAGTGTATCTTTTACCATGAACGCAAGGCTCATATCATCTTCTGCCAGCAGGATCGTTCCTTTATTTGTTTGCATATTTTATTTTTTAGGAGATCGGTAATTGTATACTGAATTCGGTACCAATATTTTTTATGCTTTGTACAAAAATTTTACCCTTATGCGAATCAACTATTTTTTTTACAAAATATAGTCCAAGGCCAAGCCCCTTTACAGCATGCAGATCGCCTGTGGGAACGCGGTAAAATTTTTTAAACAGTTGCTTTTTATATTTTTCATCGATACCAATCCCATTGTCTTTTACTGCTATCGTATACCAATCTGTATCCTGCCGGGTAGTAATGATAATATGAGGATCAGGTGAGTATTTAATGGCATTGGAAATAACATTGAGCAGGGCAATAAATAAATTATCCCGATCGGCATAAACCTGCATATCATGTTTTTCCAGGTGCAACTCCACATCCCCTCTTTTATCCGAAATGGTAAAATGTAATTGCGTAATCGCATCCCTTATCAGCTGGTTAACATTTACACGCTCTTTGTGCAACTCTACTCCCGTTGAATCAGTTTTAATAACTTTCACCAGGTTATTGATATGTTGTTTCAGGTAATTCACCTGCCCCTGCATCAATCCCCGGTATTTTTCCATTTTTTCCTGGTGTTCATAAATGGTGGGTTTTGCCAGCGCATCAAGACCCAACGTAAGTGTAGCCAACGGTGTTTGAAATTCGTGGGTAACATTCCTGATAAAATCATTTTGTGTTTCTACCAGAAATTTCTGCTTGTATAAATAAAACAAACTTATACCAAGTCCGGCTAAAAGTAATACCAGCAACACACTCGTAAAGATCAGCCACACCATCTGGCCCAGTATATACCTGTTCCTGTTAGGAAAAAACAGGTACACGTAAGAGTAATCCCGTTTAAGGACGGGCAGATCAATCTCTGTAGAACTAGCCTCTTCCCTTGATGCAAGTGTGGGCAATTGCACTTCATAAAGGAATTGCTGCGAAGTTTTATCATACAATGCAATCTTGCAGTCTGTAAAAACATTGACCTGGTCCAATTCCGACCTGAGGGAATCCACTAATACATTCTTTGACGGGATAAGCTCTCCCAGCCGGAGCATAAAAGTATTATTGTTGGGAAATTCAATTCCCTTGCTCATCTGCTGGCCTACATCGCTGCCAAAATCCTCATAAAAGCCCCGCACACCCTTTATTACGTTGGTAGTAAACTCCTTTTGTTCAAAACTATACTGTTTATTCAGCCAGAATAGCTGTACCAGAATAATGATACCAATAGTGATACTGATAATAAGTATGATCTGTTTTAAAGTCGCCGAACGCATCTCCTTATTGGTTTATGATTCTTTTTTCAAAGATGAAATCAAATTAACGTTTAATGGGTTAAATGGTGGTTAATTCGCTGCCGACGCGGCATACAATTGTTGTTTTCAGCTGATAGTTTTGTTAAGAGGATGCTAAATGAGTTAACAAACTTATTTTTGTACTAATGATAATTGCTGTAAACACCCGATTCCTTTTTGCTGACAATACCGCTGACAGTTATAATTTCATTTTTGACTGCTTTTCACGCCTTGCCGAAAAATATCCGCAACATCAATTCATTTATATTTTTGATGGCCCCTTCGAAAAAAAATATATCACTGCTGAAAATATTACAGGAGTAACAGCCGGACCTCCCCTTTTATGGAAATACTGGTACAATTATAAAGTACCTGCCCTGTTAAAAAAAAATAAAGCAGATGTTTTAGTTAGTGCAGGCGGCATTTCTTCACTTCGTACAAATATACCGCAATGCCTGGTGATACCCGACCTTTCATTTTTATACACGCCGCAGTTTCTTCCAAAAAGACAATCGCGTTTATTTAAAGCATCTATGCCGAAGTTTTTATTGAAAGCAAAAAATATTGTTACTCTTTCAGCATTTTCCAGGTCGGCCGTTATTGAAAAATATAAAACCGCTGAAGAAAAAATAAATGTTGTATATCCCGGGGTGAGTGAAATTTTTAAACCTATCCCCGACCGGGTAAAGGAAATGATCAGGGGAAAATATACCGTGGGAAAAGAATATTTTTTATATGCCGGTGCTGTTCATCCTTCTAAAAACCTTGTGAACCTTTTAAAAGCATTTTCCTTTTTCAAAAAAAGACAGAAAAGCAATATGCAATTATTAATAGCCGGTCCTGTTCATGGCTACTATAGCTCATTCACAGATGGTTTAAAAACTTTTAAATTCAGGGACGAAGTAAAATTATTGGGATTATTACCACCCGAAGAACTTGCCGAAATCACTGCGGCAGCCTATGCATTTGTTTACCCTTCCTTATATGAAGACTTTGCTTTGCCACCGCTGCAGGCCATGCAATGCGGGGTTCCCGTAATCGTAAGCAATACTGGCGCATTGCCCGAAATATGCGGCGATAGTGCATTGTATGCCAACCCCTCCGACTTTAATGATATTGCAGAAAAAATGATGTTATTATTCAAGGATGAAAATAAAAAAAAGGAACTGGAAAAAAAAGGAATGATCAGGGCACAGGAATTTAGCCTGGATAAGGCTGCAGACCTGCTCTGGAATTCTGTTTTAAAATGTGCCGGTCACGCAAATTAGTTATCCTATTCTTTTGACAAAGGCCTTAACTTCGCACATTAATCAGCCGAAGTTTTATGAATCAGTCCACAATAAAAATTGACGTTCTTCTTGATCCAAATAAAGTACCCGAACAGATCAACTGGATAGCCAGCGACAGCAGTGCCGAAATGGTACAAAAAGCCAAAGCCATGTGTATTGCTTTTTGGGATGGTGCCGATAAAACGGCGATGCGGATAGACCTCTGGACAAAAGACATGATGGTGGATGAAATGGCCGACTTTTATTACCAGATGCTGGTAAGTATGGCCGATACTTTTAAAAGGGCAACACAGCAGCAGGAAATGAGTGATGACATGAAAAAATTCGCCAAAGAATTTTTTGACAAATTCCGGGCGATACAATTGAAAGAACAGAAATAGTTCATGGTATCTCTTCCTACTAATTTAACGTTCATGAATAGTATATAATAAACCAATAAATTTAAAATCGATCAATATGGGTTTAGAACAACAGGTAATGGCAGAAATGAAAGACGCCATGAAAGCAAAGAATGAAGGGGTGTTGCGGGCTTTACGGTCTATCAAAGCCGAGATCATCAAAGCAAAAACCGACCCGGGTGCAGGAGGAGAGATCGATGAAGCAACCGAACAGAGATTCTTACAAAAAATGATGAAGCAGCGGCGTGATTCACTGGAGATATTTGAAAAACAGGGCCGTGCAGACCTTGCCGAAAAAGAAAAAGAAGAAATGGTGGTGATAGAAAAATTTCTTCCCAAACAATTAAGCGAAGCAGAAGTAAAAGATGCGGTCACAAAAATAATTGCATCAACCGGGGCATCTTCTCCTGCTGATATGGGTAAAGTGATGGGCGTTGCCAGCAAACAACTGGCCGGGCTGGCAGATGGAAAAACCATCAGCACAATTGTAAAGGAATTACTCGCCGGGTAATTTTCCGGTAAAAGGAATAAAAAAATTTATGCTGATAGATATTATTGCTGCCGTACTGCTCGTTATCGCCTGTATCAAAGGTTATCAAAAAGGTTTGATACTGGCATTTTTTTCTATACTGGCATTTATCATTGGCTTAGCTGCTGCATTAAAATTATCTGCCGTAGTAGCCGGTTACCTCAAAGGCAGCATCAGCGTTTCTTCCAAATGGTTACCCTTTATTTCTTTTGTTGCGGTATTTTTACTTACAGTGTTATTAGTGCGTTGGGGCGGCAAGTTAATAGAAAGATCTTTTAAAGTGGTTTTACTGGGATGGGTGAACCGTATCGGCGGTATATTTTTTTATGCGGCATTATACATGACCATACTAAGCGTATTTTTATTTTATGCCGAAAAATTACAGATGGTACAGCCTTCCACCATCGAATCATCTGTAACCTATCCTTATTTACACCCCTGGGGACCGAGGCTCATCGATGGATTTGGAAAGATCATCCCTGTTTTTAAAGATATGTTCTCCGAACTGGAGAGTTTTTTTGACGGGTTATCCAACAAAATCCCGCATTAATTTCAGCCATTATCTTATTTAACGTAATTTTAGCCCGGTTCGTTGTTATTTTAGCATAAACTAACAGTATTTGCCGGGCTATTTAAAACAACTGCTCTTTAGGGATGAGTTACGAGATAAAACAAGACGGGAAATTTAAATTTATAGAAGAAGGCGAGGGAGAACCGCTGATGCTGTTGCATGGCTTATTTGGTGCATTGAGTAATTTCAAAGACCTTATTGAACATTTCCGTAAAACCAATAAGGTAATTGTTCCCCTCCTTCCTTTGCTGGAGCTGGACCTTTTGCACACTTCGGTTGGGGGACTGCAAAAATTTGTGCAGCGTTTTATTGAACACCGCAATTACAATCATATTCATTTACTGGGCAATTCACTCGGTGGCCATGTGGCCCTGGTTCATATTTTAAAAAATCCCGATCGCATTAAATCATTAACGCTTACCGGCAGTTCGGGTTTGTTCGAGAATGGTATGGGCGACACTTATCCCAAACGCGGTGATAAGGAATACATCCGCAAAAAAACAGCGCTTACTTTTTATGATCCTGCAATGGCAACAGAAGAACTCGTGAACGAAGTTTTTGAGATCACTAATAACCGGATGAAAGTGATCAAGATCATCGCCCTGGCCAAAAGTGCCATACGCAATAACCTTGGTGAAGAACTGAGCCAGGTGAAGCAACCCACCTGTCTCATCTGGGGCAATAATGATACCATTACGCCACCATTCGTAGGTAAAGAGTTTCACCGGCTGATACCCAATAGTGAATTACATTTTGTTGATAATTGCGGCCATGCACCCATGATGGAAGTGCCAAACGAGTTTAACCGGATACTGGATGGGTTTTTAGCCAAATTAAAAGACCCTGCTGCAACAATTTTATAAAATTATTTGTCCTTATACTTTAAGCAGTTATTTCCCGTTATTATCAATAGTTGTTAACCAATATAACCGGTGCCATGCTTACAATAGAACTTATCAATAATAATATTCCGCGTTTACAATTACAGGATACAGTTAGTAAAGCCCTCCAGCTGATGACAGATTTTCGTGTAACGCACCTGCCCGTTGTTGCGGATGAAAAATACCTCGGTCTTATCAGTGAAGATGACCTGCTGGATGCAGAGACAGACAAAATGCCCATCGAACTGATGCAGGAAACTTTTATTTATGCCGCTGTTCATGAAAACGAACATTTTTTAAATGCAGTAAACTGCAGTAAGCAATTTGATACCACAGTGGTCCCGGTCATCAATGAGGAAAAAGAACTGGAAGGGGTCATCACCACCAACGAATTATTAAAAGCGCTTGGCAATTTTGCCGGTGCCGATGAGATCGGTGGCATCATCGTACTGGAAATGGAGCGCAGCCAGTTTGCCATATCCGAGATCAGCCGTATTGTTGAAAGCAATGATGCCACTATCTATCATTTAAATACTACCATACAGCCCGATACCGGCATGTTCACCGTAACTATCCATATCAATAAAAAAGAGATCGCAGCCATCGTGGCTACCTTTGAAAGATATGAGTTTGACGTTATCTATTATTTTGGCAACGAAAATTTCGAGAATGAGATACATAGCAACTATCGCCACCTCATGAATTACCTGGATATTTGATTACCCCGTTACCTGCCCGGTATTTTTGTTCAATAAGTTTTAATTTTGTCCCCTGCTGCAAAGCAAAGTGATGTAGCAATGACCAACCTCAAAAAAATATTTTATTGCAGCCTGTTTAGTTTGATGGTATTGTTTTCGCATGCACAAAAAACAGAGCAGCA
>JAYWAN010000184.1:0-3582 GCA_043782405.1 Chitinophagaceae bacterium | reverse complement strand
ATTTAAAACTGACCGGGCTTTTATTGACCGGTTGTAAAGAAAGGAGGCGTCATGAAAATGATAACGGCAATGATGATAGGAATATTCATCACATTGTTCAAAAAAACAAAAGCAACAAAAAAAATAACTGTTACAAACACAGGCAAGACCACTATACACCCTGCTGAATTCAACACGAGAAGAGATGGTTACAGGTGGGAACTGTGGTTTTAATTTTTGACCACTAAAAAAAGGAGGTATTAAAAAACACGGGGCACTAAGGATACTGAGCAACATAGCGCTTAGTGAACTTCAGTGCCCTTAGTGTATCATGCGCCATTTATTTCCTTTAACAAATATTTATGTAAAAATTTTCCTTCCTGCATCCTTATAAATATCCCTGATGCGAGAATTATTTTTATTCACAGCATTTACTTATGAAAATTAAAAACTCCGGATACCAGTTCCGGAGTTTTTTAGATACCAGCTTGTTTTAAATTGGGAGAGTGGGATTTAGATAGCCTTATACCATGGATAAAATACTTTATTTTTACCACTAATAACAATGCTATGCAGGCTGTAAAAGATGATATCGAAAAATTATTTAAGCAATACAGCAGTCTTGTAATTACCGGTATTGAAAAAATACCACAAAGCGGCAGCGACAGGGTCTACTTCAGGATAAGCTGTCCGGCCAGCAGCTATGTGGCCACATACAGCAGGAACGTAAAAGAAAACATAACCTTCATTAATTTCAGCAGGCATTTTAAAATGAATGGCTGTCCTGTTCCGGAGATCTATTCAGTGAATGGAGAGCAAACAATCTATATACAGGAAGATTTTGGTGATATCGCTTTACTGAATGAACTGGAACAACAGGGCTATTGCGAAAATGTATATGAACTGTTTCAAAAAAGTTTAAGAACGCTGGCCTATTTACAGATCAACGGCGAAAAAGGGCTGAATTATGACTGGTGCATCACCAGCCGGGAATTTGGCAAGCAGGCCATTATGAGCGACCTCCTTTATTTTAAATATTATTTTCTTGACACACTGAAAACACCATACGACAAAGAAAAACTTATCGATGACTTTGAAGCACTGAGTACATATCTAGCTCATGTAGATCATAAATATTTCATGTTCCGCGATTTTCAAAGCAGGAATATAATGATAAAAGACGGCGAGGTTCATTTTATAGATTTCCAGGGCGGGATGAAGGGAGCCTTACAATATGATGTAGCCTCTTTATTGTGGCAGGCAAAAGCTGAACTGAGCGACGAATGGAAGAACAATCTTTTGCACTACTATATCAGTTGCGTAGAAGAGATCCTGGAAAAACCAATTGACAGGAACCGTTTTGAAAGCCAGTACAATGGTTATGTACTGATACGTTTATTGCAGGTACTGGGTGCTTATGGTTTTCGTGGTTTGTTTGAACGCAAGGCACATTTTTTAACCAGCATCCCCACTGCATTAAAGAACCTGAAATGGTTCATCGATAATAAACAGGTGGGCATCAGTGTCCCCGAATTTGAACGCCTGCTTCATTTAATTACGACGGAAGAACTGATACAGCGTTTTGAAAACATTAAAGCCACACCGGCAACTCCGCTAACGGTTACTATCAATAGTTTCTCTTATAAAAAAGGTATACCCAAAGACGAATCGGATAATGGCGGCGGATTTGTTTTTGATATGCGGGGTATTTTAAATCCCGGAAGATTTGAAGAATATAAAAAATTATCCGGACTGGATAAATCCGTAAAAGATTTCCTGGAAGAGCAAACCGCCATGCCCGTTTTTTTAAACAGTGTTTATAATATTGCCGATATTGCTGTAGATGATTATATAAAAAGAGATTTCAGCAGCCTGGCAATAAATTTTGGTTGCACCGGCGGGCAACACCGCAGCGTATACGCAGCAGAAGCACTGGCCAGGCATTTACGCAATAAATTTAATGTAAAGACGATGGTAACACATACCAATAAAGACAACTGGCAGCGATGAAAGCAATGATCTTTTCGGCAGGATTGGGTACAAGATTTAAACCCTGGACGGATATGCATCCCAAGGCCCTGGCATTGGTGAATGGAAAATCATTGCTGCAAAGGAATATTGAATACCTGCAACAATATGGCATCAAAGACGTAGTAGTGAATGTTCATCATTTTGCACAACAGGTTATTAGTGCTGTTGAAAATAATAAAGGATGGGGAAGTAATATTGTAATAAGTGATGAGCGGGGAGAATTGCTGGAAACGGGGGGAGGTTTACTTAAAGCCAAAAACCTATTGGAAGATGGGGAGTCATTCATAACATTGAATGTTGATATTCTTACCAACCTGAATTTATACAAGCTCATCGAATTTCATCAGCACCAAAAACCATTGATCTCTTTTGGCGTTACCGATCGAACAACTTCCCGTTATTTTTTATTTGATGAACACAGCCGTTTATGCGGATGGCGAAATATAAAGACAAATGAAGAGAAGATCGCTATTGCAAAGCCGGGTTTAATTGAAAAAGCTTACAGTTGCGTAGTGGTCTTTCAATCCGAAATATTTTCACTGATCAAACAGGCCGGGAAATTCTCGTTAACAGAAACCTATCTTAGCCTTGCAAAAGAACACTTGATCCTTGGTTATGATCACAGTGGCGATAAACTGGTGGATGTTGGCAGGCCGGAAAGTGTAGCTGTTGCTGAGGGGCTATTTAGCGAATAGACGATACGCAATAGGACCCAAAATTTACAGATCAGTTGCTTATTCTTTACTTTCTGCCGGTTGCTCGTAATTATTATTCTTCTTATCCTCCTTTGGTTTTACGCCGAAATTATAACGAAGGGTAAGCCCCATCCTCCTGCTATCCTGTATCCTGCTGCCATTGCCATCAACCGTGCCCTGCTGGATATGAAATGAAGCCTTATTGGTCAGCAACACATCGCTGCCCGATAAGATGATACTTAATTTTTTCTTTAATACTCTTTTGGTAACACTTAAATTCAATTGCCCTAAATTTTTTAATTCATTGAATGCACGGAAACCATTCACATACATCCAGGCGTTTAGATTAAACTGCAGTGTAGGACTGGCTTTAAACTGGTGACCTGTAAAGAATGTCCACGATCCCCGTTTGTATTGCAGGGGCAAACCCTGGTAAACCCCGTTATAATTGATATAATTATATTGTGCGCCCGCGTACATGAAATATTTTTTGTTCTCAGGGATGGCACCAAAGAGCCGGAAATAGAATTCTTTATTTTTTCCCAGGTTATCATAAGTGCGGAATGCCACTTTAGTAATTTCATTTTGATAAGTGACCCTGCTGAAAATATTCTTTGTATCATTGATACCCATTGCCAGTACCGGAAAATCATCATAGCTTACATTCAATTCATAGTTGGTGGTAAATTGTGGTTGTAAACGGGTGTTACCCACATCATATAAGAACTGGTCAACAAATTTCGGTGATGGATTGAGCGCATCATAACCGGGTCGGCTGATACTGCGGCGATAAATGGCATTGGCAGTAAGCGGGTAACCCATTATCTTAAATAAATTATGCTTCAGATAAAAATAAGGGAAGAGATCTGTACGCTTG
>JAYWAN010000183.1:0-3584 GCA_043782405.1 Chitinophagaceae bacterium | reverse complement strand
TACATTTTGGAATGTTTGTGCGAAACATCGACAATCCCTGAGTTATAAAGTTCGCTTTCTGATTCTAAAAGCGAAACCAGAACTGCATATTCACATTTTTTTTCTGTACGGTCTTTGTCCAGTTCTTTTAAGAAATCTTCATTCCTTTTTTTTGTAGCAGTTTCGTCACCCTCATTTTTCATTTCGAACATTATCGAGATGATTTCATTCCCGGCTTCATCAGTCTCCCTATAGATATAATCACCCTTACTTCCAGACTTTGAATCGTTGTCTTTTTCAAAATAGGCTTTTTGAAAAGCTGTTGCACGAAGTTTGTTGAACTCGGTTTCGCAATGCTGTTCAAGAGTTTCGCCTATCATTTTCGTAGAGAGTTTAAGTTTCATGTCTTTACGTAGCGCAATTTCCTCATCTTTCATCTTGATGATATCTTCTTTTGTCTTAAGGTCAGCAGAGAATTTTTCGCTCAAAGTTTTTTCACGTAATTGTACCTCTGTTTCCTTATGCTCTAATCTATTAGCTAATTCGTCACGCTCTTTTTCTATGTTTTTAATCGCCTCAGCTACGATGAGTTTTTTCTCAATTTCTGATTTCTCATTTTGGGCTTTCAGTTCAGTGATAGTAGATTCTTTTTCAGCGAGTATTTTACTAAGATTGAGTTCATTATTAGCTGTTAGTTGAGCTATTTCCGTATCTTTTTTTGCAAGATCTTCTTGTAATAAATTTTTAAGATTCGCTTCTGCGAGTTTAACCGCATTATCTTTTTCTTTTTCCGCAAGATTTAATCGCTTTTGCAATTCTTCTTCGAATTGATGATCTCGTACTTGTTTAAGAATGTCAGCAAAACCAGCTTCATCGACTTTAAAAGCCTTTTTGCAATTGGGGCAAATGATTTCGTTCATATAAATAAAGTTTATTTCAGTTTCGTACTGAGGTTGCTGTTAAATGTGACACACAACAATTTTTGCTCTTGTTCCATCGGTAATTTTTTTACAAGATAAATAAAAGGGCTGAAGGTTGAAGGGCCTGGTGAATAAGAAAAGTGTTCATGGTTTGCAACTTAGCGTTCATAGTTCATGGGTCGTAGCGGGCTACTGATAGATATTTGTTCTTATTGGCATGCGGCTCTGGCCTGTGCCCGCTGTTTTCTGGGTTAATCCGTTTGATCCCGTTCACATTTTTTTCCTGCCAAACAACAAAATCGGGTTAAACGGCATCTTATATTTATTATTAGGCAGTCTAAGACAAAATTTAACCGCTATAGCCCATTTTAGTATTATTAGGAATTATTGAATTAACTTTATTGAGTAACTTTTACCTATGAACGTCGCGATAAATAAATATATTAAAACACTCTTTCCCGTTTTATTGCTTACGGTTTTTTTTATGTCTGGGTATGCGCAGGTTAATCCTGCCTTCACTTCCATTACAGGTAAATTGGTACGTGTTACACCAAAATTGGCCGACCTTGATAAATATCCTACCGGGCTTGTATTACAGCAAACAAGGGATGAAGACGGCCTGGTGGGATTACCTGACGATGATGATATTATCATTCACGAGAAAAATTATGGTTCAAATAACACCGGTCCTGATGCAGCGCTTCAGCATAACAATCCCCATTTTATAACAACATCTTCTGCTACGATAGGCACCAATATTATTGGGCTGCCTTATACTTCGGTAAATCCTTCTGATCCAAATTGTGCTGTTGGCCCCAATCATGTTATACAAACCATCAACAACAGCACCAGTTCGTATTTTAAGATATGGGATAAGACCGGCACACAGGTGCAGGCGCAAACATTAATCAGCAGCCTTACGGGTGTGCAGGGATCGGGCGACCCTGTGGTGTTATACGACCAGTTGGCAAACCGGTGGGTGCTGACAGAGTTTGGTAAAACCGGGGCTGTAACTTATATCAACACCCTTGTTATGGCAGTTTCGGTAAGCGATGACCCTACGGGAAGTTGGTATATTTATTCCTTTGTTGATAATACTTTCTTTGTTGACTACCCGAAATTTTCCGTATGGCACAACGCATATTATGCCACATCCAATGATTTTAACACAGCAGGGACAACTTACCTCGGTTCTTCTATCTACGCATTCGACCGCAGCAAGATGCTTATCGGGGATGTAGCAGCAACGGCTATACGTACAAGGCTCACGAACAGCGACGGCCGCTATTTTTCCATGGGGCCGGTTTGCCTCGAAGGAACAACACCTTCTGCACAAAGCGGCTTGTTCTCGTATTTCACGGACGACCAGTTCACGGCCGCTGCAGATGTGGACAGCATTTATATCTTTGAATTTACTCCTGATTTTGTTACGCCGGCATCTTCTGTGATCGGCACTGTTACTAAAATGGTAGCCACCCCTTTTGATTCGGAAGTATGTACAGCCACCCGTGGTCAATGTATCAGCCAACAGGGTTCGGCAATTGCCGTGGAAGACCTTGCAGGACGTATCATGCATAAACTTATCTACCGCAATTTCGGAACCTATGAAGCGATCGTCAGTAATATGACCGTTGATGCTACGGGTGCAGGAAGAGCGGGTATCCGTTGGTGGGAGTTAAGAAGAACTGCAGGCACCTGGGGTATTTACCAGGAAGGCACTCACTCGCCTGATGCCAATAACCGCTGGCTGGGTGGCATCGGTATGGATGCGCTGGGTAATATCGGCCTGATGTACAATACATCTGGCGCCACCGCTTTTCCATCGATAAGGTTTACAGGCCGTAACCCATGCGACCCTCTTGGAACAATGACCGTGGCCGAGCAGGTGATCATTGCAGGAACAGTTGCCAATGCAAGTACGCGTTATGGCGATTATGGCACTTTAACTGCCGACCCTGCGAACGGCCGTGACCTCTGGCTCACCGCACAGTACAACGCAGCCTCCACCTGGAGCACTCGTGTGGCCACATTTAGGATCAATAATTGCAGCGCTACTCCAAAAATACGTTTCGATAATGCAACCCTCGCCCTGCGGGAAGTGGATGCCACCACTGTTTCGGGTTGTGTTAAATACAAGGATTACACCGTGAATGTGGTAATTGAAGCGGCCCCTTCCGCATCGGCTACCGTAACCTTCAGTACCAGCGGTACCGCTACTAACGGTTTGGACTACACTATTTCTCCTGCATCCGTAGTGCTGAGTTCAGGTACATTAACACAACCTGTCACCATCCGTGTTTTTAATGATGATGCAGTGGAAGGAAATGAATCGTTTACCATATCTTATAGCATCAATAACGGCGGCGGGGATGCATCGGCAGATGTGTACAACCAATCCTGCCTGGTGAATATTATAGATAATGATGCGGCAGCAGTTGATTCAAAGATTGTGAACCAGACATGGGGGTCAGCAAATGTAAATTCGATTGCATCAGGCCCATTCAATGGTAGTGCAATTACAGATAAAAGGATACAAAACCTTTACCTCTCTTCTGATCTTGTAACAGCTGGATTTTCTTCCGGTAGTATTACCGATTTTGCATGGTATGTTAATTCTGCAACTGTAAATACATTCAATAATTTATCTGTAAAAATTGGTTTCACTAACGCTACGACACTTTCTGC
>JAYWAN010000182.1:0-9506 GCA_043782405.1 Chitinophagaceae bacterium | reverse complement strand
GATGATCCCTGTTGCAACAGCCAGATGATCTCCATCACCGATTTGCAATGTAGCATTACCGAATTTCTTCTGCCCGTGCATACTTGCAGGTGCATGGTAAACAGTTTGTCCATGACTGGCGATAAGGTCAACCGATGTATTTTCAATGCCCCATTTTTTAAGACAGCTATTAATAATACCGGCATGTTGTAAACTTATCCAGGGATGCAGCAGGCATAATTTTTCCAATTCAATATTTTTTTGCGCAAAGACGGCCTTTATTTCTTTCCTGATATCGAATGTGTATTCAATTGTTTCAAATTGCAGTAGTTCGAGCCGGGTGCCCAAGCCACTTCCTTCCACACTACACAGGACAATGTCCAATCCGTCAAGCGAAGTGCCGCTCATTAAACCAATGATCAGCCTACTGCGTTTATTGGCAATTGTTACCAATCGTTCAATGTTACGGTTCATGGTCATTGTTGAATGAAATGCAGGTTACGTTTTATGCCTTCAAACTTACTTCTTTTGAGCGGTGAATTTTTGAAAATCTCTTTAAAGGATTCTTCTGTCAGCTCTTCCCAATCATTCTTGGTAAAATTTAATATTCCCGGTATCGGCGTAAAATCAGTTTCATGTGTTGCTATAGAAAAACGGTTCCAG
Organism: Chitinophagaceae bacterium; assembly: GCA_043782405.1. Lineage (GTDB taxonomy): Bacteria > Bacteroidota > Bacteroidia > Chitinophagales > Chitinophagaceae > Ferruginibacter. The sequence continues at coordinate 8,864 of JAYWAN010000182.1, read as the reverse complement.
GGGCATACGTCCTGGCAAACATCACAGCCAAACATCCAGCCATCAAATTTCCCTTTCATATCGGCTGGTACCAATGCCTCTTTTAATTCGATGGTAAAATAGGAAATGCATTTGCTGCCGTCAACAATTTTGTTGTCTAAAATGGCATCAGTAGGACAGGCATCTATGCATTTGGTGCAGGTGCCGCAATAATCTTTTGCAAAATCATCGTCATAGTGTAATTCAAGGTCGACTATCAGTGTTGCAATAAAAAAAAACGACCCGTTTGTTTTATTAATGAGATTGCCATTCTTGCCAACCCATCCCAATCCCGCTTTTTGCGCCCAGGATCTTTCCAGTACAGGGGCGCTATCAACAAATCCACGCCCGCTAACTTCACCGATTGTTAACCTTATCAACCTTATCAGCTCTTTCAACTTTTCTTTTATCACTTCATGATAATCCTTGCCATAAGCATATTTTGAGATCTTAGGTGATAAAACAGATTGGTGTTGAGCAGGAAAATAATTCAGCATTAGTGTGATCACCGACCTGGCACCGGGCACCAGTTTACACGGGTCGATGCGCTGGTCGAAATGATTTTCCATATACTGCATAGAACCCTGCATACCCTTACTCAGCCAGCGTTCCAGCCGCCTGGCATCTTCATCCAGCTGCTGCGCTTTTGCAATTCCACAATGATCAAATCCAAGTTTAGCTGCAAATGTTTTTATACTGGCTGTATTTTTTTCAATATTATTCATGCGCGGGTGGTTCATAAAAATACAAAAGCCCTGCTAAATTATCCAGGGCTTCTTAATTAACGGAGTTATCGTGCTAAAATTTTATATCGTAACCTACAAGCCCGATCAATTCAAAATAACCGAAACTGTGGTTAACTCTTCCGCCACCGGCAGCCAATGAATTGGTATAATCTGCAAAACCGGTCTTTGCCGTCCCTTCTAAAAACCATTTTTTGGCAAAATACCAGCGGGCACCACCTTCTGCACCAAAACAAAACCCTGCTATATGAAACTTGTTGTCAACTCGTTTACCGCTAAGCGTTATATCTGTTTTGGGAATAAGGATACCGGCCCCTGCTTTCCATAAACCGGTAAAAAGAGTTCTTTTAGTATTTTTTTTCAAAATGTACTGGCGTACATAATTGACCTGGTAAAAATTGGCGCCGTTCGTGTGTTCAAAATGTACCTGGTCATGCGTGAAGGCAGTGTCCTTATCAAAATAAGTAGCACCGATAATTCCTTTTGCATGCAACAACTGGTTATCATAAACAATATACTTCGTATGATCATAGTTGATCTCTATGGCCTTCGTATGATTGGTATTCAGGTAAAAACCTATCCTGTAATTGTATTGCGGAACGCTGATCTGGATGGGTTCTTTTATGATGCCATCAAGGTCATTCCTGTCATGAGCCTTTGCTTTATAAATAGTAAAATCATGATTAACACCGTTCACCACATCCCGGAAATGAATATTACTGGCAGTGTACCATTCTGTATTGTAGCCCCATTGGAGATACATGCCTTTGAACAGTTTATTTTTTTGTTGGGAAAAACCAGGAAAGCATGTGCTGCAAACCAGTGCAGTAATCAATAATTTTCTCATACTTGTACTTTCTATAACTGTGTTCTTGCACATTGCAAGAAGCAACCAGCCCTAAAAGAGTAAGGCAAAAATAAGGAAAACCTGCAAAATGAACTTGTTACTTAACTGTTATTGCCTCATCCACAATTTTTTTTAACCTTTTATACTTTTCATTCCTACCCTTACTCTTAAGGTTAAACGTAAAAAGGAAACCGCAATAATTTAATTTATTATCTACCCAGGGGAAACTGCCAAATGCCCCGGGACTTGTAACTCCCAATGAACGTTTATCTCCAACTGCATCATCCATTACCCATTCGCCATACCCATAGCCCCAATTACCCGCTTCGGCCGGCGAAAATGCAATGGTTGCATCCTTTGTCACCCTGTTCTTTTGCATTTCAATCACAGACTCCCTGCTCAGCACTTTCCGGCCTTTGTACATGCCATTATTTAATAACATTACCAGGAAATTCATATAGTCTTCTGCAGTACCCCTTGCCCCTCCTGCAGCCAGGGGTACTTTTACTTTTCCAAAATCGGTGTTCTTCATTCCGCAGGGGTTGGCAATGCGTTCCTGGAACAGGGTCTCAAAATCTTTTCCACTGATCTTTTCAATTATAGCTGCTGCTATCTGTAAACCTGCACTGCTGTAATGAAATGTTTTGCCCGGCTCGCCTTCCATCGGCAGTTGCGCAATATTCTCCATTGCTTCATCCATTGTTTGGGCTTTATTTGAAAGCTCACGGCTGTCTTTCAGCGAAGCTGTTTTAATGCCCGATAAATGGCTCAGGCATTGCCATATTTTTATGTACCCCTTACCGTTAGCAGTCATTACGGGGAGGTATTTTCCTATCGAATCGTTTGCATTTAATTTACCCTCATCAACAAATGTCATTACCAATGCAGCACTTAGCCACTTGCTGCAGCTGGCGATCAGCTCTTTTGTGGTGGAGGTAAAATCCTGGAGCATTTCATCAACGTCTTTCCCCTGCCGCCTCGCAATGAATTTGCCGATCATTTTTTGTTTGCCGCTAAGCTCATTCTCGGCTTTATTATAAACTATTTTCCCGTCTTTATAAATCAGTAATACAGCCCGCCCGCCAAGGTCTTTTACATTATCCTTTAGCCAGGCGTCCACCTCGCTGAAATCTGCCTGGGCAGCGGCTACCTGCAGCAATAGCATGAAAGCGGTGATTAGGCTGCTTTTGCGGCAGAGAGAAATGGTTTTATGTGCCATATTAGCGTAAGATTTGGTGTTGGATTGTGTTTTGCAGCTAAGGTTTAAAATTACTAAGAATGAGCATACAAAACCTAACCATAAAATCGCAGGAGATATTACAGGCGGCACAGCAACTTGCTTTCAATGCGGGCAATACCAGCATTGAGACCGAACATATATTAAAAGCCCTGCTTAACGATAAGGATTCGCCCATTGAATTCTTATTGAAGAAGAATAATGTGAATGTGGGCTATGTAGAAGAAAAACTGGAAGCGTCTATTCAAAAGCTGCCCAAAATATCCGCGGGGGAGCCGGCGCAATCATTAAGCCGCGATGCCAATAATATTTTACTGCGCTCAAGTGCAAGTTTAAAAACATTTAAGGATGAATTTGTAAGCGTTGAGCATTTGCTCCTGGCTTTATTGCAGGGAAATGACAATACCGCTAAATTATTAAAAGATGCCGGCCTGAATGAGAAGGGCCTCATCGCTGCAATAAAAGACCTGCGCAAAGGAACTACCATTTCTTCCCAAACTTCCGAAACACAATTCAATGCGTTGAATAAATATGCAAAGAACCTCAATGAAATGGCAAGGGCAGGAAAACTTGACCCGGTTATAGGCAGAGATGAAGAGATTCGGCGCACATTACATATCCTTTCCCGCAGGAGCAAGAATAATCCCATACTTGTTGGCGAACCGGGTGTTGGTAAAACGGCGATAGCAGAAGGGTTGGCGATGCGAATTGTAAATGGAGATGTACCGGAAAATCTACGGTCAAAAATTATTTACGCATTGGATATGGGGCTATTGATCGCCGGTGCAAAATATAAAGGTGAGTTTGAAGAACGTTTGAAAAGCGTAGTAAAAGAAGTGAGTACCAGTGATGGCGAGATCATTTTATTCATTGATGAGATACATACCCTGGTTGGAGCAGGAGGCGGAGATGGTGCAATGGATGCAGCAAATATTTTAAAACCTGCGTTAGCAAGAGGAGAGTTGAGGGCCATTGGTGCAACTACTTTGAATGAGTACCAGAAATTTTTTGAAAAAGATAAAGCATTGGAACGCCGCTTTCAAAAAATTATGATCGATGAACCCAGTGTTGAAGATGCAGTCTCTATTCTTCGGGGATTGAAAGACCGTTATGAAACCTATCACCATGTCCGTATCAAAGATGAAGCGATCATTGCTGCGGTGGAATTATCACAACGCTATATCACCGACCGTTTTCTCCCCGATAAAGCCATTGACCTTATTGATGAAAGCGCTGCAAAGCTACGCCTCGAGATGAATAGCATGCCCGAAGAACTGGATGAGCTGGAAAGAAAGATACGCCAGCTGGAAATTGAAAGGGAAGCGATCAAACGGGAAAATGATGAAACAAAGCTGAAAGAACTGAATACAGAAATAGCCAACCTTGCTGTGCAACGGGATACTTTTAAAGCCAAATGGCAACAGGAAAAAGAGGTGGTGGAAAAAGTGCAGAACGCAAAAGCGGCAATAGAAAATTTAAAACTTGCTGCCGAAAAAGCAGAACGTGAAGGCGACTATGGAAAAGTTGCTGAGATACGTTATGGTAAGGTACAGGAGCAGGAAAAAATAATTGAAGAATTCACGAAACAACTGGCTGGGTCCAGCGAAAAACGTTTGTTGAAAGAAGAAGTAGATGCTGAAGACATTGCCGAGAATGTGGCCAGGGCAACTGGTATCCCCGTGATGAAGATGTTGCAGAGCGAACGGGAAAAACTATTGCACCTGGAAGAAGAACTGCATAAAAGGGTGGTGGGGCAGGAGGAAGCGATAGAAGCGGTATCCGATGCCATCCGTCGTAGCCGGGCCGGCCTCCAGGATCCCAAAAAGCCGATCGGCTCCTTTATTTTCCTGGGAACCACCGGTGTGGGTAAGACAGAACTGGCCAAGGCGCTGGCTGAATACCTCTTTGATGACGACAGTATGATGACAAGGATAGACATGAGTGAATACCAGGAGAAACATTCTGTCAGCAGGCTTGTAGGAGCTCCTCCGGGCTATGTTGGGTACGAAGAAGGGGGGCAACTGACCGAGGCTGTTCGTCGTAAACCATATAGTGTTATTTTATTAGATGAGATTGAAAAGGCGCATCCTGACGTTTTTAACGTATTATTGCAGGTATTGGACGATGGCCGGCTTACTGATAATAAAGGCCGTATGGTGAATTTTAAGAATACAATCATCATTATGACCAGCAATATGGGTAGCCAGATCATCCAGGAGAACTTTGAAAAGGTAACGGAAAATAATAAGGACGAAATTGTTGCCAGTACCAAAGAAGAAGTAATGTTGCTGCTGCGGCAAACCATCCGGCCCGAATTCCTGAACCGCATCGATGAAGTGATCATGTTCCAGCCCCTGATGAAAAAGGAGATCAAAGGAATTATTAAGATACAGCTGGATAACTTAAAGGCAATGGTTGCGCAAACTGGTATTAATTTGCAGTTCAGCGATTATGTATTGGACTACCTTGCGGAAAATGGTTACGATCCGCAATTCGGTGCAAGGCCTTTGAAACGACTCATACAGAAAGAAATTGTGAATGGGTTGAGTAAGAAGATACTTGGAGGCGATATTGATAAAGCAAAGCCTGTACTGGTAGATGTGTTTGATGGAACAATGGTGTTCAGGAATGAAGCGCCGGAAGTTGCATTAAGCAAGGCAAAAAGAAAATAAGTCAGAAGATACTTTTAATAAAAGCATCTCATTAATAAAAGCTGTTGGTCAACAACAGGTAAAAGATAAATATTATGGCAATGAAAGTAAAAGAGGTGGTAGAGATCATTCCACCAAAGGATATTTTTGTAGGTAACCCTGATGCATCTGTTACATTGATGGAGTTTGGCGAATATGAAAATGAAGATTGTGCAAAAGCAAATGAAGTGGTAAAAAAATTACTGGAAGAATTTGAAGGGAAGATAAAATTCCAGTTCCGTCATTTCCCGCTTACTAAAATTCACCAGCGCTCCATGAAGGCAGGTGAAGCTTCTGTTGCGGCTTCACAGGTTGGTAAATTCTGGGAGATGCATAATATCTTGTTTGAAAACCGCCGCCAGCTGGGCACCACAAGCCTTAAATTATATTCAAGGGAAGCTGGTATCAGTAACAAACATTTCCTCGATGAACTGATCAACTCAACTTATGGCTGGCAGGTGCGTAACGACCTCAATGAAGGTATTGAAAGAGGTGTACGTGATGTACCGGCATTCTTCGTGAACGGGCAGTTGGTAACAACCAAGCCCACTTTCGAAAACCTGAGCAGGGATATTGAATCGGCATTAAAAAAAGCAAAGAAAAAAGCCCCGGTAAAGCAAAGGGCATAAACCTTATCACCCTTCCTCCTCCCTTGTAAAGAGAGGGGGAAGCGCAGTGAACATTACCAAACATCAATTCTTCCAAATTATCTGTACAGCATTATTCAGGAGGAACAGGCTTTTTCACTCACGGTAATTCTCTCTATTTCTTTTGCCGGGAGATAAAGGGGGTTATTCCACTTCTACCATATAAGTAACCAACTCTTTTCCATTCACCACTACCGTTACCGGGTAGCTGCCGCTTTCATTGAACTTACAGGTAATATTCAGCAAACCCTTATTAACGGAAAAAATAACATCCTGCTGCTTTCGCTTTTTGTGTTCCTCCACAAGCAGCGTCACTTTTGAGATCACCGCCGCACTATCCAGTTTAAATCCCAGCTGCTGTAATTTCATGGCCTTTATATTGATACGGCCATTATTGGGATAAATCCCGGTCAGTTTAAATTCATAAGCTGCTGATCTGATCAGTGGCAGCGAATAGAAATCTTTTTTATTTTTTGGTGCAGGCCCCAGTTTCCAGGCTTCATTATCGGGATAATGCTGCAGGTTAAAAATTGTTTTATCTGCAAAAAAATAAGCGTCATTGTACGACTTTGTAAAAATCTTAAAATCAGCATCTGTATAACCACTGCCCATAGCGGGGTCTACATAAAACCATTCTTCCGGGCTTAACCCTAACTGCACTACAGCCCAGCTATGATTGATATCTGTTTTAGTGTCTTCGATCTGTTCGGCATTTGTTTTAATAAAACCATCGGCAGTGAGGCAGCGGATATCGGCACTGCTGCACATATCCTGGAACAGGCTAGCATAACCGATACCCACGGCCTTACGGTATAACAAAACCTCTGTAGGGGAATTTTTTTGTGTATTTGCTGTTCGGCCAGCCTTAACATCAAAACTGATATTATAAGCGATCCAAGCGAATATGGCACGGGCTTTATCTTTCTTATCGGTGAATGGTTTGGTAACAATTACCGTGATGGTGCCCATATTCAGTGTATCGAGGCTGCCCAGTTTTTGTACATAGGCATCAATGGAGGTATAATTTTTTGCAGCGGGTTGAGCAACAGCATGGAAAGAAACCGGGATCAGTAAAAGGAGAAGTATCTTTTTCTTGAAATTATTCATAAGATAAAATTAGTGATCCATAAGTTAAGGAATATTCAAATTGTACATGAACTGGGGGTAGCGGGGCTGTCATTGCTTACAAAATAATTACTTCTTTTAAACTTTATCAGGTTAAGGGATATTAATTATATTTGGCGCCAAAACAAAAATAGAAAACATGAAAAAAGTACTCTCTGTGGCACTTATCGTTCTTGCAGCCAATACGGCAAACTCGCAGGTATCGGTGGGTGACAGCCTGAAAAAACATTACCTCAGTACCTACGAGCAGGCGCTTAAACTGAGCGACCTGGAACTGGCGATCAATTCACTCAATAATGTGGTGGTTGAATTAACAGGTACACAAAACCTGTTGTATAAAGACACTTTATCCATGCTGTATTACAGTAATAAGGCGTATTTACAGTCCTTCGTCCTGGCCCAGGAAGTATATAAGGCCGACCCTACCAATATACATGCACTGGCAAGGGTTGGTGACTGTTACCAGGCCGAAGCCGATTTTAAAAATGCTGCTGCTTCTTTTGAGACAGTAGCACCGGCTTTAAAAAGCCCTTATTATTATTACCAATTGGCAGTTTGCCAGTACAGTTTGAAAAAAACGGACGATTGCAGGGCCAATGCTGATAAAGCCATTGCAGACACCAACAGCAACCATATCCCTGTTATTTTTACATTGCCCAATGGAAGCGAACAGCAGGTGCCGGTAAGCGCTGCAGCCTTCAACCTTAAAGGCGTATTGATGATGGATGTTAAAAACTACGATAAAGCAAAAGAATACATGCAGGCCGCTTTAAAACTTTATCCCGATTTCCAGGGAGCACAACAAAATTTGCAAGCCTGTGATAAGAATGCAAAAGGAACAAAACCTACGGCTAAAACAAAGCCTAAAGGCCAATAAGAATTTATAATAGAAAAGGCCGCCCTAAATTATTAGGGCGGCCTTTTTATTGCATAAAGCTATGGCGATAAAAATACCAGGAAATATGCATCGCTTTACTGATATTGTAGAAAATAATATAACCCCCATATAGCAGCCTTTTACATTCGATGATTTTATTCCTGCTCAATAGGGAAACTCAGCTAAGTCTTAAAAGCGTCTCAGTTTTGTTGAATAGGTAAGGAGTAGGCGAACATATTCATGCCAGGCATCCCGGTTCCTAAACTGGCCATAAAAAAACAGGTGTGATCTTTTGGACCACACCTGTTTCATTTATATCTTATTAAAAGACCTAGTTCTTAGGTTTTTCTGTTACAGGCTGCTTGGAAGCAGGAACAGATTTTGGTACTTCTACGATCTGTACCGGCTTAGAATTATCGATTTTAGCCTGAACACCTACTGGTGTACCGGCATTTTCTACAGGGGTAATTGCAGCCGAAACTGGTGCAACGGTAAGTCCCATTTTACTGGCAACTGATTCTCCTGTAGCTGCATTAACTGTTGTTGTTACCGGTTTAAGTTCTGCAACAGGAACAGCAACCGGGCCACTGTTGATGTATTTCAAATTCTCTACTGGCTTTACATTATTAGCTGGCGACTGCTTGCCCGAAGGATCGGTACTGGTTGCAGCAGCTTTTTTC
>JAYWAN010000181.1:0-3611 GCA_043782405.1 Chitinophagaceae bacterium | reverse complement strand
CTGCGCTTATCATCAGTACATCAAAACCATTTGAGTGCATGAACCGCATCTGGCCCGGTAACAGGTAGCGCAGTGCCATGGGCACGGTAGTGATACGTACCAGTTTTTTATTGGTCAATGAATCGGTCAAAGGAAAATGTTGATGATGAATGATATATCTTTCAGTTATTATTACTCAAAAATAAGTTCATATAATTGAAAGACAAATTGGAAATTAAGATAAATTTGAGTCAGCGAATGTTTTATCTACCTTAATAACGCCAGGCAGCAGTTAATTATTTAATCAAAACAAGCAATGGGATTTATCGATCTATTACTGTTTCCGGTGTATATCGCATGTTTTTACTTTTTTTTCAGTGCCCGCCGTAAAAAAATTGAGGACCCGATCTTAAAGTACTATCATAAGAAAGGGTTCTGGGTAAAAGCGCTGATGGTATTGCCATTTGTTTATTTTAATTCCAGTTTGTCGCTAGGCGATTCTTATGTATTGTATCATGTAGAAGGCGCTAATATTTACCACCTCATCCTCAGGAGTTTTTCAAATATCAGGTGGCTTGTCGGGTCGGGCGAAGAATATAATCAAAGCGGATTATTAGGCGATAACTGGAATGCGGGCTACTGCCGCGATGAGAATAATTTCATGATCGTACGCATTGTAACAGTGATGTCGTTCTTTAGTTTTGGCAAATACCTGATCACCTGCCTGTTCTTTTCCATGATATCTTATTCTGGGGTATGGCGGCTTTACCGCTTCTTTTATGAACAGTACCCGCATTTGCACAAACAACTGGCCATTGCCATCCTCTTTCTTCCAACATTTGTTTTCTGGAGCTCGGGCATTTTAAAAGATCCATTGTGTACGGGTGCAATGGGATGGTTAACCTATGGGCTTTACCAGGCGGTTTATGTAAAGAAAAATTTTATAAAGGACGCTATCATCATTGCTTTCTCTTCCTATGTACTGATATTGCTAAAAGTATATATTCTTGTTGCCTATGCCCCTTTTCTCCTACTGTTCCTGGTGCTTAAGAATGTAAACCTTGTAAAAAATACATTTTTCAAGATAGGTATCGGGCTTTCGTTATTGATAGGTATTATGCTGGGGTTTACACAGATCATGAAGTCGTTGCAATCTTCTGTATCGAAATACGCAGGAGAAAGCCTGACCAAAACGATCACAGACCACCAGAAAAGTTATGCTGAGCAGGATAGCTGGGCGCAATCTAATTTTTCATTAGGTGTTGAATTTGACGGATCTGTTACCAGCCTGGTCAAAATGGCACCTGCTGCTGTTGTAGCCACCTTGTACCGGCCATTCCTCTGGGAGTCGCGAAAGCTTTCCACACTGCTTTCTTCATTAGAAGGCCTTGCCATTATGCTGCTTACCTTAAAAGTTTTATGGACACTTGGTTTGGGGAAATTCTTTAAATCTATACGAGACCCGGCCATCTTTTACTGTATATCATTTTCTCTTTTGTTCGCACTGTTTGTTGGTGCTACCACGCCAAACTTTGGCACACTCTGCCGTTATAAAATTCCCTGCATGCCGTTTTATGTTGTTGCACTCATTTTGATGCTTGACAAGTATGGTAAAATAAAAAACAGCCTGCTTAATTAAGCAGACTGTGTGTTTTCAGAGGGGTTTTATCTTTATAGGCCTGTTACCTGTTATGCATTTGCTGCGCTCCTGTTACGCTGAGGCGTAAACGGGGTTAACAAGGTTGACCAAATAGTTTTGAGATAACCGTTGATGGTATTACTTAAGGAAAACGAAGACCTGCTGTTCAATTTAGTTAATATCAGTGCGGGCGTTGCTTCAAAATTATTAGTGAAAGCATCAGCAGCGGGCCACATCATAAAGCCCAGTTTTTTTAACCGGTCGGTTTTTTGATAGATCATCACTACGCCGGCAAAAGCAACTAAAAAGCAGCAATAGTGCAATAGTGCAAAAATTTTAGAGTTGAATTTAACCTGGTGTATATGAAAACGGTTGCGTACATAGAAATACATTTTCCAGGCTGATTTATAATCCCAGTCCTGCTTAATTGAAAATGCTGTTGAAGGATGATAGTGAATGCTATCGGATACAGTGCAAACGGGTATATTATTTTTTCTGACTATGCGGTAATAATATTCGGTCTCATCTCCCCAAAGAAAAAATTTGGGTTTTGGTACGCCTACCCTTTCAATAATTCTACGGTGCAGTAAAGTGCCGTTGAACGGGTGGCCAATACCTTCTATGATTTTACAATCTACTTCATCAAGGGTTTGGTATTGTTGTGTTTTCCACACAAAAGATCTTTTATCTTCTTTATCAATTACCGCGCAGTTCATCAGGCGGAGGTTGCCATCATCGGCAGCCAGCAGGTTTTGTAATGCGTCTTCTTTGGGGTATCCATCATCATCCATACACCAGATCCAGGAATACCCTTTTTGGTAAGCCCAGTTGATCCCTGTGCTGAAACCACCGCTTGAACCTACATTATTTTGTGTGACAAAGAATATATCGGATTGTTGCTGTAACCATTGTTCGGTATTATCTGTACTGCCATTATTTACAATTAAAATGGCGTCTAATGGGCGGGATTGCTTACGAAGTGCAGCAATACATTCTGAAAGTAGGGCCTGTCGGTTGTATGTCACAACCACAGCAATTACCTTCTCCATAGGATGGTATTTGGTTTTAAATTAGAATAATTGGACCCTATATTAACGGTATTGGAAGCTGATTATTGCCCTATTTTAAAAATATTACAGTGGTTTATTGTATGGGAGGGCCTGATAGACAGGGATATGTCCAGCCGGGGCTGCAATATTATTTTTTTCCTTTAAGTATCCGGTGGTACAGGTATTGGAAAAAGCCGGGGTGAGACCAAAGCCTGCTTTGGCCGGGGCTGTCAATAAGTACTAGGCGGTTTTGCAGTATGTTTTTGATCGCTTTTTTCAGCAAGGGTATCCCTTCGCCCAGCTGGAGGAGCGGGTAGGTAACAAAATTATCTTTTTTATTTAGCGGTATTATTTGCCGGGCAATGACCGCTCCGGTGTCGATCCCGGGGTCAACAAGATGAACGGTTACGCCGCAATGCATTGCATCATTATTTACCAGGGCCCAGTAAGCACCGTGAACGCCCCTATACATGGGCGTTATACCGGCATGCATATTGATGAATTTTGCAGGGATAGTATCGAGTACCTGTTTCGAAATTATTCTTGTTCCGTTTACAATCACCAGGTCGGGGGAAATATCCTTCAAAACCTGCAAACAACGGTCATCATTAACCGAATTTACGGGAGTGATCATCGTGGCCGGCAATCCGGAGTTATCCATTGCATATTGCTGCAGGATCGCTTTTTTTCTTTTTACAGTAACAAGGTGCAGGAATTTAACGATGATGAGCTGAAAGAAGATTTGCCCCGTTACCTTCCAGATACCCATTTTATTGATCCTTTTTTTTAAAAATCCTGTTTTACTTACTGGCTCTTCCAAAATAATTGCGGCGAGGGGAAACTCATTTTTTAAGGCATGGTAAATAATATTGGTGGAGCTTCCTTTACCTGCCAGCAAAATTATTTTTGGATTGTTCATTTTTCAGTCTTTACTATTGCCGCCA
>JAYWAN010000180.1:0-25335 GCA_043782405.1 Chitinophagaceae bacterium | reverse complement strand
ATCAATAAAGGCGGGTTGCTGTATACCTTTTAATTGTTGCTGCTGTATTTGCTGGTATTTATCTAAAAGTACAGCAAATGCAGAATAGGCATCAGGTACTTTTATCAGGGTTGCACTAACAGGCTCTTTTAATTCCTGTGCTTCGTTGATAATGATGATGGAAGCATTGGAGCTGTATAAAAATTTTTCATATTTGGGATTGGCTAAAAAAGCAAGCTGACCTTCCCGAGCTTCTTCAATTTTACCAAAAGAAGTTACAGCTATATCGGCATTTCCTTCTACTTTGCCATTAATCATCATGGCTATTTGTGCTGCTGAGAATTGCATGTTTGGTTAATGTTTAATAGACCATGGACTATTAGCTATGATCTAAGATAACAAATGTAATATTTTTTAACCTTGCCGCTGAGATTTTGGTTAATGAGTGCATTGTCCACTTCCGAAATGTCTTTTACAGTGCCATCCTTAAATAATATGTGGATATGCTCATCTTCAAAATCATAGGTACTGCTCACCGCTTCACCAGTGAATACCAGCCAGCCTGCATCTTTCTCACTGATATTAAGTTTTGTGCAGGCCTCAGCAGTTTTTTCCTTTAATAAATTTCCATCAATGGGCTCCCCTGAATACTTTATTTTAAGTAATTCCCTGTTAATGATACCAGCGCAAAGGGTAGATAGTATTTTGTCGGGGTGATGGCTCCATGCTTTTATTGCGGCCAGTACATCGTAATCATCAAGATTGCAGAATTCTTCCAGTGTTACTGTCTGAATGGGCTCATTGATAAAATTATTAAGAGGTGCCTGCGTTTGTGCCTTAACCAATTTGGCCCTTTTGATAATGCGCCTCAGCATTTGCTCCGCACACAGCACCGTTTTATGCAGGTACACCTGCCAGTACATGAGGCGGCGGGCCACTAAAAATTTTTCGATGGAATAAATACCTTTTTCTTCCACCATCAATTCGCCGTTATACACTGTCAGCATTTTTAAGATACGGTCGTAACCAATAACACCTTCGTTTACACCGGTAAAAAAACTGTCCCTTGTTAAATAATCCATCCGGTCTACATCCAGCTGCCCGCTGATCAATTGCTGTAAGAATCTTTTTGGATATACCCCTGTAAAAATATCCAGTGCCAGTTGTAACTGCCCATTGAATTGTTTGTTGAGTTCTTTCATGATCATCAGCGAAATTTCTTCGTGATGCATTCCATCTACCAGTACATCTTCCAAAGCATGGCTGAAAGGGCCATGGCCAATATCGTGTAATAAAATTGCCAGTTTTGCGGCCTGTTCTTCCGCTGCAGTGATTTCAACACCCTTGCTTTTTAATTCATGGAGTGCATTGCCCATTAAATGATAAGCACCCAGCGAGTGGTGCAAGCGGGTATGCACGGCACCGGGGTACACGAGGTAAGCCATCGCCATTTGATTAATTCGGCGCAGGCGCTGGTAATAAGGATGAGAAATGACCTGGTAAATGAGTTCATCATCAATCGTGATGAAACCGTAAACAGGATCGTTGATTATTTTTCTGAAAGGCATTCTTTAGTTTGTTGTTTATTGTCCTTTTTCGCTAAAGCTACAGCGGATAAATTTGTTGTTGTATCTTCAAACTGAACCTTTAATGTTAAAAGATATACAAAGTGAGGCAAAGCTACTAAGCTTAGCTGTAAAAAATTAAATTTGTATGAAACGACCTGAATGGGGATTTAGAAAGGGTTGCAATAAAAATCAGCAGGATCTGTTATTCTGCTGAATCATGGTTCAGACAATTACAAAATATAAACTATAAGCATGAACATAGCTAAAATTCTTTGGGTAGATGACGAAATAGACAGTCTTAAGTCGCAGATAATGTTTTTAGAAAACAAGGGATATGAAGTGCAAACGAAGACCAATGGTTTTGATGCCGTTGAATTTGTAAAGGATAATATTGTAGACGTAGTGCTGCTGGATGAAAGCATGCCGGGGATCACCGGCTTACAAACCCTGCAACAGATCAAGGAAGTGAACAGCAATTTGCCGGTGGTACTGATCACAAAGAATGAAGCGGAAAATTTAATGGATGAAGCCATTGGTTCGCAGATAAGCGACTACCTGATAAAACCTGTAAACCCCAACCAGGTATGGCTTAGTTTAAAGAAGATCATTGATAATAAAAGACTGGTTGCAGAAAAGACCACATCGGCATACCAGCAAGAATTCAGGAGTTTGTTCATGGCATTGAACAGTAATCCGGATTATAATGAGTGGATGGAGATATATAAAAAACTGGTGTATTGGGAACTGGAGATGAAAAAAAGTGACAGCCCCGAAATGCAGGAAGTGTTTCAGTCACAGAAAACAGAAGCCAATACAGAATTCTTTAAATTCATTTCGAAGAATTATGCATCATGGGTAAACCCTAAAAGCGCAGACGGGCCCATTATGAGCCATACGCTAATGAAGTTTAAAGTATTGCCACATCTTGAAAAAGGAACCCCATTGTTTTTTGTTTTGATTGATAACCTGCGCTATGACCAATGGAAAACGATACAGCCCATTTTTGCAGAAAGTTTCCGCATACAGGAGGAAGAAACTTTTTATGCCATATTGCCCACGGCAACACAATATGCACGTAACGCCATTTTTGCCGGTATGATGCCCATTGATATTGAAAAGCAATTCCCGGTGCAATGGAAAAATGATGATGAGGAAGGAGGTAAGAACATGTTTGAAGAAGAATTCTTTAAAGCACAGTTGAAGAAACTGGGTAAGGGAGATATAAAATATTCCTATACCAAGATTACCAATAACCACGACGGGCAGAAACTGGTGGATAATATGCACAATATGTTGCAGAATGACCTCAACGTGATCGTATATAATTTTGTGGATATGCTGAGTCATGCCCGTACCGAAATGGAAGTACTCAAAGAGTTGGCGGGAGATGAAACCAGTTACCGCAGCATTACCGCAAGCTGGTTTGAACATTCGCCCCTGCACCTGGCGCTTAAGAAAATTGCCGATAAAAAATTGACGATGATCGTTGCAACGGATCATGGAAGTGTAAGGGTTAAAAATCCTGTAAAAGTGATCGGTGATAAACAAACCACCGCTAACCTGCGCTATAAACATGGAAGAAACCTGAATTATGAAGCCAAGGAAGTGCTGGCTTTCCGCGACCCGAGAGAAGCAGGGCTACCGGTACCCAATGTGAATTCATCATTCATTTTTGCAAAAGGCGACCTTTATTTGTGTTATCCCAATAACTATAATCATTTTGCCAATTATTACCGCAACACTTTTCAGCACGGGGGAATAAGCCTGGAAGAAATGATCATCCCGGTGGTGAGGATGACTAATAAGTAAAAAGTCAAAACCAAAATGTGGGAAGAAGATTTCAACTTATGGTGATAACTAAAAATCAAAAAAAGGATGTCACTCATTAATTTTGATGTTATATGAGTCTTTGATTTTTTTAACTTTTAACTTTTCAATGAAATACACACAACATCAATTAGATAAAATAGAAAGGATTGCGGAAGAAAGCGGTTACGTGATCCGTTATGAACGAGGCACATTCCTAAGCGGTTATTGCATTTTACAGGAGAAAAAAGTAGTGGTACTGAATAAATTTTTCCAGACAGAAGGTAGGATCAATACACTGATAGACCTTATGCCGCAACTCAATATCAACTTTGATGCACTCACGCTCGAAAGTCAGAAGATGTATGATGAAGTGATGGCTGTTAGTAAATAGGCGATTTCATTGCCAATTGCATATTGCTTATTTTCGCTTGGTGAATTGCCCCCCTTTAAAAATAACATTTCTTGGAACCGGTACCAGCAGCGGTGTTCCAATGATTGCCTGCGATTGCAGGGTATGCACTTCTCCCGATAATAAAGACAAACGTTTTCGCAGCAGCATCCTTGTTGAAAGCGGTACCACTTCTTTTGTAGTGGATACTACCCCCGATTTTCGCTCCCAGATGTTACGGGCCAATATAAAAAAACTGGACGCTGTTCTCTTTACGCATCCGCACAAAGACCATATTGCCGGGCTCGACGATGTTAGGGCTTATAATTATTTTCAGCAAAAGCCCATGGAAATATATGCCAACCCATTAACACAGCAAGCATTAAGAAGAGAATTTGCTTACGCATTTACTGATGAAAAATATCCCGGCCTGCCCGAGATCAATTTAAATACGATAGATGACGAAGTTTTTTATATCGGCGATATTCCTGTGTTGCCCATATTGGTATGGCATTTGAAAATGCCCGTCCTGGGTTTCCGCTTTGGTAAATTCACTTATATCACAGATGCCAACAGGATAGAGGAAAAAGAAAAAAAGAAGATAAAAGGAAGCGAAGCCATGGTGCTGAATGCATTGCGGCATAAACAACACATTTCTCATTATACATTGGATGAAGCCGTAGGCCTGGTGCAGGAACTCGGTATATCAAAGGGTTACTTTACCCATATCAGCCACCAGCTGGGGTTACACGAAGAAATAAATGCCGGCCTCCCCGGCGGTATTGAACTGGCCTGGGATGGTTTGGAGATTTATTTTTATTAACCCTGCTTACCCGGGAAGAAAAATCTCCTCAATTACCGGCCTTTTTCCCCGGGATTTATACGGACTTGGGTTTAATTTAGGCCGTACCCATGTCCAGGAAATTTTTATCCGGCTATTTTTCTTTTACCCGTAAAGAGCGTGCAGGCATTATCGTAATCCTGCTGCTGATATTGCTTTTTACGGTGCTGCCGTTTTTATTTCCTTATTTCATTTCGCACAAAGCGCCTGATCATACGGCATTTGAAAAAGCCATCGCCACGCTTAAATATAAACAAGCCGATAGCAGCCGCCCTTTTGCGCAACGCAATTATGAGAATGATAAGTATCAGCATTATTATCCACTGGAAGAAAAAAATTATTACAACAAAGAACCGAAGGGCGAATTATTTTATTTTGATCCCAATACCTTGTCTGTAGATGGCTGGAAGAAACTGGGAATACGCGATAAGACGATCAACACGATTAAAAATTATTTAGCGAAGGGAGGAAAGTTCAAACAGCCAGAAGACATTGGTAAGATTTGGGGATTAAATGAAGACGAAGTGCAGCGCCTGTTGCCTTATATTACCATACAACAGGAAACACCTATTACTTATACTGAAAAGAAAAATACCGGCAGCAGGGCCTATGATAAACCGAAGTACAGTATGGTGCCGATTGATATTAATATTGCTGATACAACAGCGTTTATTGCCTTGCCTGGCATTGGCAGCAAACTGGCTAACCGCATCATCAGTTTCAGGGATAAATTAGGGGGCTTTTACAAAATAGAACAGGTGGCAGAGACATTTGCTTTACCCGATTCTACTTTTCAAAAAATTAAAGGCAGGCTGGTCTTAAGTGATCGGGCCGTAAAAAAGATCAACATCAATACAGCCACACTTGATGAATTGAAAATGCACCCTTATATCCGATATAATCTTGCCAATGCCATTGTTCAATACAGGGCACAGCATGGAAATTTTTCCGCAGCCGGGGATATTAAAAAAATAATGATGATGACCGAGGAGCTTTACAATAAACTGCTGCCATACCTTTCTGTTGAATAGGGACCGAAAAATATTGGTATTTTAAAAATCGGTAATTTGCAGCCTCAACGATCTTTACATATGAATTTTGAAAATAGTGAACTCACTCAACAGGTGGCTCAAACCGCCCGGGACTTTGCCCTTCAATATATTAAACCCCATTTAATGGAATGGGATGAACCGCAGGAATTTCCTTTGCATATTTTTAAAGAAATGGGCAAACTGGGATTGATGGGAGTATTGGTGCCCGAAGAATATGGTGGTTCGGGCTTAAGTTATTTTGAGTACCATAACATTATTCAGGAAATAGCCAAAGTATGCGGCTCAATTGGTTTATCACTGGCAGCACACAACTCACTTTGTACAGGCCATATTTTAACTTTTGGAAGCCAAGCACAAAAGAAAAAATATTTACCCAAATTAGCCACTGCAGAACACCTGGGTGCATGGGGACTAACGGAATCGAATACTGGCAGTGATGCGGGTAATATGAAGACCACTGCAGTTAAAGACGGCGACGACTGGGTCATTAACGGCACTAAATGCTGGATCACCCATGGCAAAAGCGGGGATATCGCTGTTGTGGTTTGCCGAACGGGTGAACCAAGGACCAGGGATAATTCTACTGCGTTTATTGTTGAACGTGGTACACCCGGTTTCAGCGCAGGCAAGAAAGAAAATAAATTGGGTATGAGGGCAAGCGAAACAGCAGAAATGATCTTTGATAATTGCCGTGTACCTGATGCGAACCGGATGGGGGAAATAGGCACCGGTTTCAAACAAAGTATGAAAGTACTGGATGGTGGAAGAATATCAATTGCAGCATTAAGTTTGGGTATTGCAAAAGGCGCTTATGAAGCTTCTGTTCAATACGCAAAAGAAAGGCACCAGTTTGACCAGCCCATTGCCAATTTCCAGGGCATCGGTTTTAAACTGGCAGATATGGCAACAAAGATTGCTGCTGCGGAATTATTGATCAACCAGGCCTGCTACCTTAAAATAAATGATCTGCCAATGACCAAAGAAGCAGCGATGGCAAAATATTATGCCAGTGAAGTTGCAGTGGAAGTAAGTACCGATGCGGTACAGGTATTTGGAGGTTATGGTTACACAAAAGATTTCCCGGTGGAGAAATTTTACCGCGATAGCAAACTTTGCACGATTGGTGAAGGTACCAGCGAGATACAGAAGCTGGTGATCAGCAGAGAAGTGCTGAAATAATTAATAATATAGAATTACTAATCTTTAATTCCTAATTGTATTAAGGCATATCCGAATCGGTACTACCACCAAAAAGATTATCCACAGCGCCGCCCAGCATCGGAAATTTTTCTTTCACATAATCTTTAATCGTTTCCAGCGCTTTTGCAGCCTGCTCTGCATTGATACCCGCATTTTGAGTGAGCCTTGTAATTAATTCTTCCATAAATTTTATTTTAAATGGGTCAGCAGATAATATGTCACATCGGTCAAAAACTCTAAACTACTCCGTATCATACCTGTCCACTCTCTCAATTCCCGGCAATGATATCAACCTGTCAACAAGCTCGTCCAGTTCTTCCCTGTCGTGTACAAATATTTTTACGTTGCCTTCAAAAATACCTTCTTTTGCTTCAATCGTCATTGCCGAAATATTAAATTTTAATTCGCCGCTAATGAGATTAGTTATTTTATGAATAACGCCTACATCATCAAGACCGATTATTTTTAATCCCGTAAGGAATGAGATCTCTTTATTCTTTGCCCATTTTGTTTTTACCACGCGGTGCCCATAGTTGGCCAATAACCTCGCAGCATTCGGGCAATTGGTTCGATGGATCTTCAATCCTTCGCCGGTAGTTACAAAACCAAATACGTCATCACCGGGAATAGGTTTACAACAATTGGCCAATGTGTATTGTATCCTGTCGCTGCTTTCACCAAAAATGATCAGCTCGGCATCCTTTTTATTATAGGGCCGGGCAGTAATATCAATATCAACTTTCTCTTCTGTAACAACTTTTACCGGTTTAGGTGGTATCAGCTTATCACCTGATGTAGAGAATTCCTTCAGTTCTTTAAGATCGATTTTTTTTACAGCAATATCATAGAGCAGGTCAAGCGAAGAATTTACTTTATAAAAAGACGCCAGTTCTTCCATGTTGCTTTGGCTCATGGCAGCACCCATACCCTCCAGTTTACGTTGCAAAATATATTTTCCTTCGTCGGCAACTTTTCTTTTTTCTTCTTTTAATGTGTCTTTGATCTTTGATTTGGCCTTACTGGTCACCACAAAATTCAACCACTCTATATTGGGCTTTTGCTTGGCACTGGTGATAATTTCTACCTGGTCGCCGCTGCGGAGTTTATGACTGATGGGCACCAGCTTATGATTTACCTTGGCGCCAATACAACGGCTGCCTACAGCAGTGTGTACATTAAAAGCGAAATCAAGTGCCGTGGCGCCAATGGGCAGCATTCTTACTTCACCTTTGGGCGTGTACACGTAGATCTCTTCGGCAAGAAAAGAGGTTTTAAAATCCTGTAAAAAATCAATCGAGTTGCCATCCTGGTTGCTAAGTGCTTCCCGTATCTGGTGAAACCATTTATCAAAACGGCTCTCATCATCTTTTCCCTCTTTATATTTCCAGTGTGCGGCAAGGCCTTTCTCTGCAATTTCATTCATGCGCTTGGTGCGTATCTGCACTTCCACCCATTTTCCTTGCGGCCCCATAACGGTAGTGTGTAACGCTTCATAGCCATTGCTCTTTGGGTTGCTAAGCCAGTCACGCAGGCGCTCAGGCGATGGCGTATATTCATCAGTAATGATGCTGTACACTTTCCAGCAATCTTCTTTTTCCTTTTCCATCGGGGAATTTACCAAGATACGAATAGCAAAGAGGTCATACACTTCTTCAAAACTTACCCCTTTCTTTTTCATTTTGTTCCAGATGGAGTGTATGCTTTTGGGGCGGCCATAAATATCAAAATCAAAACCTGCTTTGTCCAGTTTTTCTTTTATCGGGCGAATAAAATCATTGATATATTTTGTTCGTTCCCGTTTGGTATCATTTAGTTTTTGTGCAATGTATTTGTAGGTATCCGGCTCCATGTATTTCATGGCCAGGTCTTCCATTTCTGTCTTGATATTATACAGCCCCATGCGGTGGGCAAGGGGTGCATATACGTAAACGGTCTCACTGGAAATTTTCAATTGGTTCTCCCTCTTCATGCTGTCGAGCGTTCGCATATTGTGCAAACGATCCGAAAGTTTTATCAGGATAACCCTGGGGTCATCGGTGAGCGTCAGTAATATCTTTTTAAAATTCTCGGCCTGTTGGGTACTGTTGGTATCCATCACCGAACTGATCTTGGTAAGGCCATCCACAATTTTTGCCACTTCAATACCAAATTCCCGCTGGATATCTTCCAGGGTAATATCGGTGTCTTCAACCGTGTCATGCAATAAGGCACAAAGGGTGCTGCGTACACCCAGGCCAATTTCTTCCACACATATTTTTGCTACGGCGAGGGGATGAAGGATATAAGGCTCACCACTTTTGCGGCGCATCGTCTTATGGGCTTCGGCAGCCATTTCAAAAGCGTTGCGCAGCAATTCCTTGTCGCCGGGCTTTATTTTGGGCTTTAATGCCTTTAATAACCCACGGTATTGTCGCAGAATTTCTTTTTTTTCTTCCTCTTCGCTCAGGTTGTATTTCGGTATGGGAATGGTTGTTTCCATCTGTTCAAACGAATTTACGTAAACAATTCTGTTTTAAAGTTTTGTTGAAAAGCCTTACTTTTGCACCCCTTTGAGGGGAAAGGCTCCCCGGGCCGAACAGGCCATCAAAATGTTAACAGAAGCGGATGTGGCGAAATTGGCAGACGCACCAGACTTAGGATCTGGCGCCGTAAGGCATGTAGGTTCGACCCCTATCATCCGCACAAGCGAATACCGGGCAAGGAACAATGAATATAGAAATTCAAAATTCGATATTCCTTGTTCCTTGTTCAATATTAAAAAATAAAATAGTGTAATAAAATGGCAACAGTAGTAAGAGAAAAAATCGGTTTACTGCATGATAAACTGATTGTTAAACTGACAAAAGATGATTATTATCCTTCCTTCGATAAAAAATTAAAAGAGTACAGCAAGACGGCCAATATCCCCGGTTTTAGAAAAGGTATGGTGCCTGTAGGGATGGTGAAGAAAATGTATGGCAGCTCTATCTTTACTGATGAAGTATTAAAGTCTGTGGAAAAAGAACTCTATCATTACCTGGATACAGAAAGGCCGGAGATCTTCGGCCAGCCTTTGCCGCTAGTCAATGATTTGCGTAATATGGATATCAATAACCCTGCTGATTATGAGTTTGGTTTTGAGATCGGATTAAAACCGGAATATTCTTTGGCCGATCTTTCCAAAGCAAAACCGGTATTAAATAAAGTAAAAGCTACTGATAGTATGGTGGATGAAGAGATCGGCCGCATGCAGGTAAAGGCGGGTAAAATGACAGAGCCCGAAACTGTAGATAATGAAGAAAATGTATTGAACATATTATTTAAGGAATCTGATGCGGATGGTAATGAAACAGAAGCTGGAGTTACTAAGGAGAATTCTTTGATCCTTAAGTATTTTACCGCTTCAGTACAAAAGAAGTTGAAAGGAAATAAGGTCGGTGATAGTATTGTAATCCAATTGAACAAGGCATTTGATAAAGATAAACTGGATATGATGCTGCAGGACCTTGGCTTTGAAAAAGATGATGCAACTGCTGTAAAAAAATATTTTAAGCTGGAGATAGTGAAGATAGGATTGGTAGAAAAGCGGGAACTGGATGAAACTTTCTTTAATGAAGTCTATCCCGGTAAGGATATCAAGACAGAAGAAGAATTGCGAAACGCACTTAAAGAAGAGATACAAAACTATTGGAATGGGCAAAGCCGTAACCAGTTACAGGATCAATTGTATCATTATGTAATTGATGAAACGAAAATGGAATTCCCAACCGATTTTTTAAAGCGTTGGCTACAAACGGGTGGTGAAAAGACCAAGACACCGGAAGAAGCCGAAGCAGAATTTCCTGCATTCAGCAACCAGTTAAAATGGACCCTTATCAGTGATAAACTCATAAAAGAAAATAAACTGGAAGTGACCAATGAAGAGCTGAGAGCGTATATGAAGATTGAAGTGATGCGTTATTTCGGGTCTATGAACATGGACGGGGATACCAGCTGGATAGAAACGTATATCGACCGCATGATGAAGGATGAAAAGCAGGTGGATAGCAGCTATCGGCGCCTGATAACGGATAAATTATTTAACTGGATAGAGGGGCAGGTAAAAGCAAAAGCGAAAGATGTGACCGCAGAAGAACTGGCAGCGATGCAACATCATCATGAGCATTGATGGCATAGTTAGACTATAAATTATTTGAACTGTTGAACTTTTTTTGTTCAACAGTTTTTGTTTTCCGGTAAATATAGATTATGAAAATACGCTTTAGTATTTTATTATCTTTTTCAGAATGCAGTTATTGCCGGTTGATTTATAACAATAGCCGTAAAAATGTATTGGTTGCAATTTTAACCTAAAATTATCGGCTGTACATACAGGTGTCCAAATTAAGATTGGTTTATCAATCAAGGGTTACAAGAGTTTTAAGGTAAATTTTTGTTCATTAACCAATGTTTCAATAAAACAAAACTGCAGGACAAGTTTGGCAAAGCCATCCCTCTGGAGCAACAAAGCTTTTATTGCGTAATTACCAGGTTGCCTGAAATCCTGATCTTTTTTCCGGGCGATATTTTAAACAAGGCTCCATTGGTTACCTGCTGTGTTATATCCACCACACATTCTCCATTTGTAACAGGATTAATGATGATAATAGCATTACCTGATAATACAGCAGGTGGCAGTTTGCCGTTCTTCCAGTTGGATGCAACACTCCAATTTCCATTACCGGTAAATGTGTATGTACCAGAGATGGGAAAATTCACCACGATTGTGCTTCTGTATAAACCTGCATTATGCCCGTTGCCGGAATAACATACAGCATACATAAAACCTGTGGTGTCAAAGCCAAATTCATTTACAAAACTCGTGGGTGATGGCAGTCCCGTATTACTTTGTATCCAGTTGGTATTAGCATTCCAATTGCTGTTGTAAGCCATGCGTATACCGTTATTCTCACAGGCCAGGTAGGCATTGTTGTGCTGGTCAAATACAAGGTCTTGCGAACCGGATACCACCAGGTCGGGGTCGGTGAATTTCGTCCAAACATCACCATTTTCTGTTGGACTTGAGAACCAGAGAATATTTGTCCACCAGTCACCGCCCGCAAAGATTACGCCATTGTCATCCGTTTCAATTTCTATTACATTGCCATACCAGGGGATTGTATTTCCGACACCGAGGGTAAAGCTTTGCCCGCCATTATCTGAACGGGATACGCCTTCACTTTCACTGCCAATAAATATGGTATTAGGCTTGCTAAAATCAATATCCCAAACTGCTGAAATCGTAAGCGGATTATTGACCCAGGTAGCTCCGTTGTTTACAGAGTAAGAAAGCGATGTAGCACCGCTGAATCGTGAACAGGCCCAGATGGTATCGGCATTATGCTGTTTTATCTTGGTGTACATATCACAACCGTTTGCTGCCACCTGCGTCCAGGTATCTCCATTGTTTACAGAGCGGTAAATGGCTCCTTTTGGAGTGCTGTTATGAGCATGCAACAAAATATCTCCTGCAGCATTCACCATTATCTGCAAAATATACAGATGAGTAATGTTCGCATTTTTTAACTGCCAGGTATTGCCTTGGTCTGTGGATCGCCATGGACCATAAATGCTGCTTAGAAAAAAAGTTCCGTTTTGGCTGCAGGTAAAACTGCTGACTGATTTTGGCGCAATCATTCCCGGGTTCAGGTCTGTCCAGTAATTGCCGGCATCCGCTGTAATAAACACACCAGATGCCCCCGCGTATAGCTTATCGTTAGTGCTGGTACAAAAACAATAAAAACTTGTTGTAAAAAGAGAGGAGGATATCAATGTCCAGTTAACGCCGCCGTTAAGCGATCTGTATATTGTACCATTGGCAGCCGTGCTAGCTATAAAAAGCCGATTTTGCGCATCAGCGATAATTTTATTTATATTGGTTGCTGGCAGCCCGGAATTTATGCTTGTCCAGGTGCCGCCGGTTGCAGCGCATTTAAAAACATTGTTGCTATTGCAGGTAACAAACAGGGTGTCCGCCGGACTTACTGTAAGATGGGTTACGAAACTATTGGGCATTGCTGCCCCAACGATTGTCCAGTTACTCACACCATCAAATTTATAAATGCCTGACGCAAATGCACCGGCATATAAAATGCCTGTGGGGCCAATGGCGATATCTCTTCCCAGTGTTGGAAAGTTGTAGCTGATATCTGTCCAGGTGCTTCCATTCCATGAAAAGATCTTACCAGTATTTGCCATCATGTACATATTGGCGGCAGTGCCTTTTGCAAAAGCAGTAACAAAAAGATTTGCGGCAGGCAATCCGTTATTGATCGGCGACCAGCTACTGCCATCGTATTGCCATATACCATGAGAGCCGGTTCCGGCATAAAGTTTATCATCCGTGGCTGTTTGTAAACAGGCTATTGCCGAATCTGGAAGGCCAGGGCTGATATTGCTCCAGTTTAATCCTTCATCGGCTGATTTGTAAACGCCGTAGGTATAGGTGCCCGCATAAATAGTATTGGTACCTGCTGCCAGGCTACTTATATTCTCATTGGGTGAATTGATCCGCTGCCAGTTTAACTGGGCTTTGCTGCTTAAAAATAACAGTATGAATGGGGCAAAAATAATGGATTTGCTCATTGTATATAGTTATCATGGTTTAAAATCCAAAACAATATTGCTGAAAAGCAAGTCAGCATATTTTTCTCTGTTCATATTAAATGGATTAAGAAAGTTTATTTTATCTTTTGTTTTAATACTCCAATTTCCAATTGCATTTTTTCAATAAGTTCAATCATCTTATTATTTTTCTCATTGGCAGCTTCTATTTGTTGTTGTTGTTCTTGAATGGCTTTAATTGCTATTACGCTAAAGTTTTGATAAGCAATTGCCTTCATCTTGTCAGTTCCTTTTGTTGTTACAAAATCAGGAAATAATTTTTCCACATCTTGTGCTATAAAACCATAAGATAAGGGGGCCGTATTAATATTATCGTTGTATTGATAAGTTTTTGGTTGTAGTTTCATAATGGCCGGAAGAATTAAGCCAATGGATTCAATATTTTTTTTCAACCTGATATCTGAAACTACTGTATATGCACCGGTTATGTTATTAATGTAAGCCTTCGCTGTGCCATTAAAAACAA
Source organism: Chitinophagaceae bacterium (assembly GCA_043782405.1). GTDB lineage: Bacteria > Bacteroidota > Bacteroidia > Chitinophagales > Chitinophagaceae > Ferruginibacter. The sequence continues at coordinate 11,390 of JAYWAN010000180.1, read as the reverse complement.
GATCAAGATCATCGCCAAAATCAGTTCCTATATCCCAGTGATTGGTATTGTTTTGCCGTTCTAACCTTAGCCCTCCTCCATTTAAAGGGAAGGTTTCATTACTTTGTTTTACGTGCAAATCGGTTAGCGGGGTAGTTAACCTGATACCTACTTTTGCATTTGTATTGCCAAGCACCAGGCAGTTGCTGCAACCTACCTGTGCATTAGCGCCAATGGCTGTAGCGTTGGTCAGGTTGCTTGAAAGTACATCTGCATTGCTCCCAAAAGCAGTATTGAACGAACCGGTTGTATTATTGAAAAGAGCATTAAAACCATTGGCAGTATTATTAGTACCTGTAGTAGTAAAACGAAGCGCCGAATAACCAGTAGCTGTATTACTTGTGCCAACGGTATTTGAGTAAAGTGATTTTGAGCCTATGGCTGTATTATAAATCGCATCAAACACTGATCCTGCACCGATGCCATTATTATATAGAGCTGAATCACCGACAGCAACCATATTTGCCTGGCTGGTATTAGACTGCAATGCACCAATACCAAGTGCCACATTGCTGTAGCCGATTGTATTATTGAATAATGCGTTGGTTCCAACTGCCAGATTATTAGACCCTGTTGTATTAGATAACAGCGTATACAGGCCATAAGCAATATTGTGGGATCCCGTAGTATTACTATTCAACGATTGATATCCAAACGCATTATTGAAATTCCCGGTAGTATTATAATAGAGCGATTGAAAACCGACAGCACTGTTGGAGACTCCGGTAGTATTATTATAAAGTGCTTTAGAACCTACAGCTGTATTATACAATCCTTGTATCGGCGATGCGCCGATACCATTATTAAACAAAGCCGAATCTCCAACCGCTACAAGGTTTGATTTATTTGAACTAAATCTTAATGCACTTACTCCAATGGCAGTATTGCTATTTCCGATGGTATTGGAATAAAGTGAGAAATATCCATTGGCGGTATTTGAACTTCCAGTAGTGTTTGAATAAAGGGCTATGGTTCCTGTTGCCGAATTGTTGTACCCCGTGGTATTGGAAAAAAGTGCTCCGTTGCCACTGGCTGAATTGAAGCCGCCTGAAGCGTTGGAATAAAGTGCCTGGAAGCCATTGGCTGAATTTCCAGCTCCGGTAGTATTGGAATAAAGCGACTGATCGCCGCTGCCAACGTTATTGCTTCCACTGGTATTTTTATAAAGTGACTGATATCCAAGGGCAGTGTTGGCATATCCGTTTACATTAGCATAAAGTGTTCTTGAACCCACCGCAGTATTTTCAGTTGCTTCATATGCGAAAATGAGTACCCCTGTGCCATTATTATACAATGCAGAATCTCCTACCGCTACTAAACTTGACCGGTTTGTATTATTATACAGAGCTGCCATACCAATACCAACATTATTTATTCCAACATCGTTTAAATAACCGCTTTTCAAACCCCAAAAACTATTTCCATTTATACCGAGAAAACCGGCATTGGTATTGTTTAATTTAAAAAGGAGGGACTGATTATCAGTTGTACCTATAAAATTTGTACCGGGGGATGTGTTATAATTTCCACCTAATAGCCATGCACCTTTTCCGCTGTTATTCACCACGGCGAATGTTATCCAGGATAATGATGTTGTATTCCAGTAATAATAACCCGGACTTATAGCATTTCTTCCACTGCCACCTGTTGCAGTGTTATAGATCAATAGTGAGTTTGCAGGTGATGGAATGGTTGTAATATCGAGTGCATCTGTTAATGCGACACGAGGAATTAGCAGCCCTTTATTAGTAGCTGTAATATCCAGCATGGCGCTTGCATTAGGGGTTACAGTGCCAATACCTACGTTTTGTGCGATGATATTATTTGCAAAAATTGACAACAGTAATAAGGGGAATAATTTTTTCATTTTTTCATTTTTATAATAAAGAATCTATTTCAATTAAGATTTGTAACAACTTTCCCTTACGTACATCATCACCAAAAATTTTTACCGCATGCGGTACCATCATATTTTTTTCAGCTATGGATATGAGATTGCTTTTGTACAGATGGTTGGGTATAAAAACAAACTGTAGCCATTGTGCAAAATCAGTTGGTGAAATGGGGGTACTGGCATCGTACCAATGCACCCAGGTAGGCATATTTTTTTGCCACAATCCCACCGCTTTTAATTCCTGTTCCAATTCAATTGTTTTAGCAGTAATGGCATTCACCAGCTCAAGCATGATAGTAATTTGTGTAAATTTAACCGGGTGTTTACCCGCCAAACAGCAGCAGTTAGGCAACGCCATGCTTTAATGAGGATTAGTGGTTTGTGTTTATCTACCGGCAAAAAAGATAGTCATATTGTGCATGAATTAGGCAACGGTATATTACATTGAGGTAACGAAATATGACACCGGGTTTAATTGATTACTTTTATAACAAAATTATTTTTATCTTCTGTAAAAAAAATATTCTTTTATTACCACTTGCGCTGATCTCAATATCTACAGCATTTGCACAAACCAGTTATCATGTAACTACCGGGCAGGGTCTGGCCACAAACCAGCTAACCATTTTAATAAAAGACAGACAAAATAATATGTGGTTTGGTAGTTACAATGGCCTGCATAAACATGAAGGCACGTCCATAAAAGTTTATAAAAAAAACAATAAAGATTCCAGCTCGTTAAGCAGTAATGAAATGCATAGTGTATTTGAAGACAGGTTTGGTTTTATTTGGGCAGGCACCACAGGAGGATTGGATAAGCTTAATCCAAGAACTCAGGCAATAAAACATTATAAACTCAAATCGAACAAAAGAACCGATGACTGGCTGGGATACATTTACAATATTTTTCAGGATGATAAAGACAGCATATGGGTCTATGCCCAGGCAGGTATGTTTGTACTCAATTATGAATCGGGTAAATACAGGCAAATATTGGTTCAGGAAAAATCGGGTAAAGGTATTCCTGCTGCCGGTTTACTTTACAAAGGATCGTTAACAACCAAAACGGGTGTATGGATGTTCTCCTTTGGTTATATTGTTTTTTTTGATTTTAAAACCCGCCAGTTTTTTCATCACTTTAATAACCCGGGGAATAAAAAAATATTTTCATTAACTGAAGGTAATAAAAGCGAATTATGTATTGACAGCTTAAATAACTTATATTTTGTTTTTAAAAATACCCAGTTATTTAAGTATAACATAATTACTGAAAAGCTCGACTCCTTCCGTTTTGAATTTCCAAAAGCAGCATGGTCAACCTGCTACTCATTAGCCGTCGATTTTAAAGGAAATGTGTGGTTAGGTTTTCGATATGGCGGCATCCTTTTTTTTAACAGCAGCACCCATCAGTTTACTCCCATACGGTACGTGGATGTAAACAGCCTGATTCAATCAAACTATATTTATTCCCTACAGGAAGATTACCTTAATCGGATGTGGGTAACAACTGATAATGGAATTTTTATTATTGATTATTACGACAGCATTGTTCAGCAAAAATACCTGAGCGATAAGAAAGAATTTATCAACATTAATTACATGCCCAATACCATGTCGCAGGATGATAATGGGAATATTTATGTGCCTTTTAATGCAGGTGGCCTGTTTAAGTATAATGTATTTTCGGGAATCAGCCATTATTTCGCCGTCAGCGATATGGGTGTAAAAAGCTATAACTATGTATATACCAGTGCAAACCACAAATTGTTTGTAAGCAACAATGGATATTTATTACAGGCAGATTGTTTAAAGGATAAATTGAAATTATCTGCTGTTACAAATAAATTAAATACCCTTTTACAAACCGAAAAATCAAGAATAATATGGATGTATAAATACAATGAGCAGGCAGTTTACATAAAGAAAGAAGATGGTTTTATGTATTATTATAATGGAAAAGATAGCCTGGAAAAAATAGAAAATACCGGTTATGCAAAGCTGGCCTGTATATCAAACGATCATAAATATTTATACTTTCTTTCAAAAGTAAACACAATAATTAAAAGAGATTTTAACAGCCTTAAAATGGATTCATTTTTTCTTGGGGAAAAATTACAGGCGTTAAACTTTTCCTTTTTCTTGCCCGGGGACATGGCCGATGACGGGAAAGGAAATGTATGGATCACATCACAAAATGGTTTGATAAAATATAATTTACAGAACCACACCGTGGCTGTTTATAATACTGCCAACGGGTTAATGCATGATTTATGTTTTACCCTTTGTGTTGATTCAAAAAAGAGATTATGGGTAGGCACTATGGGAGGTGTTAACTTATATGATGAACAGAATAACAGCTTCATCAGTGTTTTTGCAGAAGCCCCCGGCATGATAACCAATTATTTTGGCAGCAGTCTGGAGGCTAAGGATGGGCATATTTATTTTTTATTCGGCGGCAAACTGGTTAATATCGATCCCGATGGATTTCTAAAACAAAAAAACGAAGAGAAAATATTAAAACTTAATGAAGCATTGATAAATGGAAACGCTGTAGACTTTTCTGCAAAGAGCCTGTCGCATTTATCTTATCAACAAAACAGAGTTTCTTTCTATTTTGGTTTACTGGAATTTACCGATCCTGAAAAAGTAAAATATTTTTACCAACTTGAAGGGCTTGATAAAACCTGGATTAATGCCGGCAATAATACGGAAGTAACATTTAATTCTTTACAACCCGGCAAATACACATTCCATGTTAAGGCGGTTGATGCGAATGGCAACCCTGTTAAAGAACAGCTTGCTGTATCATTTACCATTGAGCCTCCCTTCTGGAAAACATGGTGGTTCCGTATATTACTGGTGCTTGGTACTTTTTATATCATTTACGTATTTGTAAAATGGCGTGTAAAAAACATTAAAGCCATTGAAGCAGAAAAATTTAAGGTACAGCAGTTAAACGCAGAGCAATATAAAAGTAAACTGGAGCTGGAGCAGATCATCAATTACTTTTCTTCTTCTTTAATAAATAAAAACACAGTTGATGACGTATTATGGGATGTAGCAAAGAATTTAATAAGCCATTTAGGCTTAGAAGATTGTGTAATATGCCTCTGGAACGAGGATAAAACAAAAATGGTGAAAAAAGCAGGTTACAATTCCAAAACATCCTTTGAAGAATTTAATAAGAGGCCATTTGAAACTACTGAGGGGGTAGGTATTATAGGTCATGTAATGCAAACAAAAGAAGCAGTTATAATTTCAGATTCGACCCATGACAGCCGCTATCAACCCGACGAATATTCTAATCTTAGCGAAATAACTGTCCCCATAATCTATAATGCCCGTTTACTGGGAATTATAGATTGTGAAAATGAGCAGGCAAATTTTTTTAACACAAGCCACCTTCAGATATTAACTACCATTGCAGCATTAATAGCCAGTAAAATTGAGTCAATAGAAGTAGAACAATCATTGTTGCAAACAAATATTGAAATGTACAGCATCAGCGAGCAACTATCCAAAGCCAAGCTGGAAGCGCTACGCAGCCAGATGAATCCGCATTTTATTTTTAACAGTTTAAATGCCATACAGGAATGTATTTTAACCAACAATGTAGATGCTGCGTATAAATATCTTTCCAAATTTTCAAAACTGCAGCGCATGGTGCTTAACAATTCGCAAAGAGAACTGATACCCTTAAGCGACGAAATTGAAATGCTGCAGTTGTATCTTTCTTTGGAATCGTTACGCTTTAGTAAATCTTTTATTTACAATATTGATATAACCGCCATTACCGATACCAACGAAATAATGATTCCATCGCTTATAACACAGCCGCTTGTTGAAAATGCCATCTGGCATGGCCTGCGTAGTAAAGAAGAGGATAAAACACTGTCGATAATTTATGCTGAAAAAGACGGAACCATTATTATAACCATTGATGACAACGGTATTGGAAGAGACGCCGCTGCTGCAATTAAAAAACAAAAAATAGGCAGCGAACAATTTGCTTCCAAGGGAACTCTAATACTGCACCAGAGGCTGAAGGTATTAAGTCAACAGCTTAAAGTGGACATACAGTTTAAAACAACCGATAAAAAAGATTCATTGGGTAATGCTTTCGGAACAGTGGTGACAATTACATTTCCCTCAAATTTGGAAACTGCGCAGAACAGCCCTGGCTAACTTTTGTAAAACAAATAACGATATGGTAAAAATTTTAATTATTGATGATGAAGCTGCCGCAGGTAATATTTTAAAAATACTGATAGAAAAACATATTGCCGTACCAACAGAAATTCGCTATTGCAGCAATGCAAAAGAAGCATTGGCGATACTGCAGATATTTAAACCAACAGTAGTAATGCTTGATATTGAAATGCCGAATCTCAACGGGTTCGACTTTTTAAACATGGCAACAGAAAATAATTTTGATGTAATATTCACTACTGCATATGACCAGTACGCCATTAAAGCTATACGGTTCAGCGCCCTCGATTATTTGCTAAAACCCATTGATGTATTGGAACTCCAAAATGCAGTTAACCGGCACATCATAAAGCAACAGAATCAGAACCAACAACTACTGGTCTCTAATTTACTGAATAACCTTCAGCAAAAAGATCCTAAAGATTTTAAACTGGCTTTATCTACCAACGAAGGCGTTTTCTTTTACGATCCACTGGAAATTTTATTTTGTGAAGGGGAAAATAATTATACCCGTTTTATTTTTGCTAAAAATAAACCTATGCTGGTATCCAAAACTTTGGGAGAATATGAAGATCTTTTACGGGAGCATGGTTTTCTTCGTATCCACAAATCACACCTGGTAAATGTAAGGCATGTTTCAAAGGTCGACAGGGAGGGGACATTACAAATGAGTGATGGAAAGCAGCTTGTCATTTCCAGACGCCGTATAGGAATGGTAATGAGTGTCCTTAAACAGTATTGATCAACTATATTTCAAATTAGATCGATTTTTTTGCTTAGTTATTAAAACAATCTTGCTCCTCATACGTCTGCCTGTAAAAGATAGAAAAATGATGTTGACCATTCTTTCCATATTACTCGCATTCATTATTATTACGTATGCCTATATGCAACAAGCCAAATTTGGTAAACAGCCATCTGGAGAGCGTTTGCAGCGTATCATGCAATCTCTCAATTACCGGTATGGTAAATTCCAAAATCAAAACCCAACGCCAGACCTGACCGATGGGGCAAATTATTATTCTGTCTTTAGAGATTTCATATTTAAAAGAAGTAAAAGAAGTCAGCCACTTGATGTGCTACCTTCTCAAAAAACAAACCTGTTAAGTCTGAGCCCGGATAAGGACATACTGGTCTAGTTTGGACATTCCTCTTATTTCATGCAGGTAGATGGAAAGAAAATACTGGTTGACCCTGTTTTAAGTGGAAATGCGTCTCCTTTAAAATTTACTACCCGCAGTTTTAAAGGATCGGATGTTTACACTGCAGCTGATATTCCTGAGATCGACTATCTTTTTATTTCTCACGATCATTGGGATCACCTCGATCATGAAACCATTCTTCAGTTAAAACCAGGGATCAAAAAAATAATCACCGGTTTAGGAACGGGTGCACATTTGGAACATTGGGGCTTCGATAAAAAAATGATCGTTGAAAAGGATTGGAATGAAGAGCAAATTTTGGATGATGGATTTATAGTGAATACGGTTCCTGCTAGACATTTTTCGGGAAGAGGGTTTAAAAGGCAACAGGCTTTGTGGTTGTCATTTGTTTTACAAACGCCTACGATGAAGATCTTTATTGGAGGAGATTCAGGCTACGACACGCATTTCGCTGCTGTCGGAAAACAGTTTGGCCCCTTTGATCTTGCAATTCTGGAATGCGGACAATATAATAAAAGCTGGAAATACATTCACATGATGCCCGAAGAATTGATACAGGCAGCAAAAGATTTACAGGCAAAAAAAATATTACCGGTGCATTGGTCAAAATTCACGCTTGCCCTGCACAGTTGGGATGAGCCGATCATAAGAGTTACTTCAGCAGCTACAGAAAATAATTTCCCGATAATTCATCCTATGATCGGAGAAGCAATTAATTTAAAAGATATGTCGGGCACTACTGCCTGGTGGGAAAATATTAAATAGCGATCCATGGGTAATTTATTTTAAAAGCAGCAGCTATCTACACTCTTTTTCATTTAACATTTTTTTAAGACGGGCCACATAAAATATTTTTCTTTTTGGCGTTCCATCCTCGTCCCACTTCTACATAACTCTAAATAGCCCAACCATGCCAACTCAACGAGCCGCATTGCTATGCGCATTAGCAACTGCATGCATTTTTTTCTCCTGCGACAGTAAAAAAAATTTCACCGTTAAAAAAGAATTGATCGCAAAAACCGCTAATGTGGAAAAGCAGGCAGGTGAAGCCATTAATTTAGCCGAATCCAGTAATGAATTTATCGCAGAAGTTTCCCAGCGTTTTCTTGTGCCAATGGGGTCATCATCTGTGATAACCGGGAAAAAAGGATTGAGGATAACTGTTATCCCTTCACTACTGGAAAAGGAAGATGGTTCTGTAGTTGATGGGGAGATAGCAGTGAGCCTGGTGGAATTGACCAATAGTAACGACCTGTTCAAAGCAAACGCCGCAACAACGAGTTATGGAAACCTGCTTGCTTCGGGAGGAAGCTATTTTATCGGAATGGAATGTAATGGACAAAAACTGAAGATCAGTAAAGGGAAGTCTTTGAAAATCGATTTTCCCTTGCTGAAAAAAGATGAGATGGAATTATTTTATGGAGAGCGCAATAATATGCTGGATATGAACTGGAGGCTAGCCGGGGTAGCATTGCACCAACCTGAAAACATCCGGGAGGCGCAGCCTGTGGAATCTGTGCGTTTTACCGATAATGACCCCAATGGACCAATGTATGATATGGCCCCTTCATTTTATGAATTAAAAGAAACTACTGTTTATAAGTCCACCGATGCTGAAGTATATTATTATAAAAAGAAAATGAAGCTGCGGGAATTGGTAGATACGCTCAATTTGCATGGCCCCAAGGTATTTATTGATACGATTCACAACTGGCCAGGAAATTTACCCACCGACAGGAAACTGGATACCAATTACCTGGTTTGGCAATACGGCCCCAGGAATACCTTCCGGTTGAAGAGCTGTAAAATAGCACAGCAGGAAAAAGAAGAACAGGAAAAAAGAAGGGTAATAAGAGAGCAGGCTATTGAAAAATGGCAGCCCCAATCACTGGCAGGGCAGGTGCAAAAATATTATGCACCTGCAGTAATTGGCAGGTTGGGATGGATAAACTGTGACAGGTTTTATCAAAACAATGAACAGATCAATGTAGACCTTGATATTCCAATAACAATGCACAACAGTAATGTTGAGTATTTTATCATTTTCAAATCCTTTAATGGTTTAATGAACAATCGGTTTTATTTTACCCAACAGCAAAAAGCCTCATTGAACAGCTTGCCCGCGGGTGAAAAGGTGATCCTGGTTGCCTTCATAAAAAAAGAAGGGGTTATTTATAAAAGCCGGGAAGAGTTTGTTGTGGGAAAAGATAAAAAGATAGTACTCAATTTTGAAACCATATCATCAGCGGCAATGAGCAATATATTTCGCAGTAATGTAAGGATATGACCAATTACAATTTTATCTCTTCATCACTATCGTCGAAGAAATGAAATTCCGTCAAGTGATAATTGGAGTTAGCTTTAAGTTTTATCCTTTGCTTGTATTTGCGCTTCCATTTAGATAACCTGGAGGAAAAGATACCCTTGGTCATGTATGCATATAAGATCGGGTGCATCTCAACAGTTAATCCTTTGTGCTTTTGCATGATAAGGTAACTGAGGTTCTTTTCTATTTCGTCTTCTAAAATAAGCGTGGAGGATATTTTTCCTGTGCCATTACAACTTGGGCATATCTCACTGGTGTTGATATTCATCTCCGGCTTCATTCTTTGCCGGGTGATCTGCATTAAACCAAATTTGCTGATGGCAAGTACGGCATGTTTCGCCCTGTCTGAACGCATGTAACCGTCCATAGCATCAGCCAGTTTCTTTTTGTTCTCCATCAACTTCATATCAATGAAGTCAACCACAATAATACCGCCCAAATCTCTCAGGCGCATTTGGCGTGCAATCTCTTCAGCCGCTTCCAGGTTGGTTTCCAGTGCATTTTGCTCCTGGTTATTGCTTACACTTTTATAACCGCTGTTTACATCGATCACATGGAGCGCTTCGGTATGTTCAACAATTAAATAAGCACCACTGGGAAGGTTAACTGTTTTTCCAAAAGCGGCTTTCACCTGTTTGGTGATACCAAAACTGTCGAATATTGGGGAGCCGTTATTGTAGTAAGAAATGATCTCTGTCTTATCCGGTGCAATGCGTTGAATATAGGTCTTGGTATCGGCAAAAATATTTTTGTCATTAACCACGATGCGGTTAAAATCTTCGTTTAGCAGGTCCCGTAATATACTGGTTGTTTTACCCTGCTCACTTAATATCCTTGCAGGCGGAACAGCTCCTTTTAAATTGGTTTGGATCGATTTCCAGGTAGCTACCAAACCTAAAAGGTCTTCATGTAATTCGGCAGTATGCTTGCCCTCTGCAGCAGTACGTACAATTACACCTAAATTCTTTGGCTTGATGGCTTCAATGATCTTATGCAGCCTCTTTCTTTCTTCGGAAGAATGGATCTTACGGGAAATGGCAATGATATCATTGAAAGGGGTAACAACAACAAAGCGGCCGGGAAGGGAAAGTTCACAACTCAGGCGGGGGCCTTTAGCAGCGATGGGTTCTTTTAAAATCTGTACTAAAATACTAGGGCGGCCACTCAACACTTCGGCGATCTTACCCGTCTTTACAATTTCGGGCTCTACCCTGAATTTCGCAAAATCAAGACCATCCTCCGTCTTATCATTAATGGCTTCGTTGGTAAATTTTAAGATAGAACGAACATAGGGGCTAAGATCGGTATAATGAAGAAATGCATCTTTTTCAAAGCCTACTTCTATAAAAGCTGCATTGAGTCCGGGGATCAGTTTTTTAACTTTGCCTAGATATAGATCGCCTACGCCGAAGCTGGCATCAGCTTTTTCGCTGTGCAACTCCACCAGTTTTTTATCTTCCAGCAGGGCAATCTCCACCCCCTGCGGTGCAGCATTGATAATAAGTTCCTTGGTCAAGCGTAAATTTTTTGTTAGACCATTACATCACGGAAGGAAAACATAAACGGCATACACCATCTGCAACTTATGGCAAGCAGGGGTAAATGCAGGTAAATGCACACCCCGATCGGGAATCGGGGCATCGGTAAGAAAAAGTGTTACTTCTTCTTATGACGGTTCTTTCTTAAACGTTTTTTACGCTTGTGAGTAGCTATTTTATGACGTTTTCTTTTTTTACCACAAGGCATATCTAGTCTTTTT
>JAYWAN010000179.1:0-3652 GCA_043782405.1 Chitinophagaceae bacterium | reverse complement strand
GGTAAAATTGCAATACAGCAAAAAAGGAAATGGCAGTATACTTTTTGAATATTATTCCCTGGAAGAATTAAATGCCCTGCTGGATAAACTGAATATTAAAGTAAACTGATGCCCAGACCCATCCCGTTACTATGCATTTTGGTCTTGCTCCTTTGCTGCAATAATTCATTTGCACAAAAAGATAATAAAGCCAAACCCGCAAAACAACGCATCAATATTTTTGCCAAAACAGATACCTCAAAAAAATATAATCCCCGTATTGCTACAATACGTTCTGCCATATTGCCCGGCTGGGGACAGATCACCAATAAAAAATACTGGAAGCTGCCCATTGTATATGGAGCTTTAGGTATTACCGCGGGTGTGTTCCTTTATAATGTAAAACAATTTAAAACAGCCAATAGGGCTTATGCCAATGCAATTGACGGAGATGCTACTAATGACTACCTGATCCCTGAACCTTATTTTGGCGTTAAAGACCAGCCCGAAAGAATAAAGACTTTCAGGAACCAGGTGCGTCAAAATGTTGATTATTCTGCCTTATTCTTTATTATTTTCTGGGGACTGAATGTAGTGGATGCAACGGTAGATGCCCACCTGAAAACCTTTGATGTGAGTGATGACCTTGGCCTGCAGATAAAGCCTGGCTATAGCCCTATGGCCAATACCAATGGCATCAGCCTTGTTCTCAACATCGGTAAGCACCATTAAAATTATTATCTTCACTATTGTTATATTGAATTTGATAAGTCGCAGCTTATTACACTAATTTGAAAAAATCAGGTGCCAGTATTCAGCAATTCGTGTAATAGACTTTTAAATAAAGTATTGTTAACAGGATATTATCTGATCACTTCTAAATATTTATTGCAGAAATGAAAATTGCATTGATCGGTTATGGTAAAATGGGCAGGGCTATTGAAGAAGTTGCACTACAAAGGGGTCACTCTGTGGAATTAAAAATAGATATCGACAGCCTTGGGGAATTTACAAAGAAAAATTTACAGTCCTGTGATGTAGCCATTGAATTCACAGGGCCGCACAGCGCAAAGTCGAATATTTTAAATTGCATAGCTGCCGGTTTGCCGGTTATCAGCGGCAGTACAGGCTGGTTGGATGAATGGGATGAAGTGGAAAATGCCTGCAAGGCAAACAACGGAAGTTTTTTATACGCCAGTAATTTCAGTGTTGGCGTAAATATATTTTTTGAGCTCAATAAAAAACTGGCACAACTGATGAGCAGCCGGAAAGATTACGAAGTGAGTATCGAAGAGACCCATCACACGCAAAAAAAAGATGCCCCCAGCGGAACCGCCATAACATTGGCTGAACAGGTATTGCAGGATATCCCGGGCAAAAAGAAATGGGTGAACCAGTCTTCTGCCAACAGCGATGAACTTACGATCACCAGTAAACGCATCGATCCTGCCCCGGGTACGCATGTGGTAAAATACAGTTCGGTAATTGATGACATCGAGATCATCCATACTGCGCATAACCGGCAGGGTTTTGCACTTGGCGCTGTATTGGCAGCCGAATACATTCATAACAAAAAAGGGATTTTCAGTATGAAGGAAATACTGGGTCTCTGATAATTCCGACTTTAACAGGATGCACATACTAAACAAAAGCCTGCTCTTTTTCTTTTTGGGTTGGCATACAACTGTTGTTGCCCAACAACTTTCTGTTGACAGCCTGCAGCAGGTAGTAAAAACAGGTACCAATGATGGTGAAAAAATGAAAGCCTGTAAGGCACTCACCGAAGCATTGATGATCAAAGATTTTGATGAATGCCTGCAGGCAGCAAGTTCGGGAGCACAACTTGCAGAAAAACTAAAAGACTATACTTCATTGGGTGAATTTCAGAAAACAATCGGTCTCTCGTATTATTTCAAAGGTGATTATGACAGTGCCGCGGCATATTATTATAAGGCGCTGGAAGTATTAAAGAAAAGTAATGATCTTTTAAAAAGAGCAGAAGTATTAAATGAATTGGGCAAATTGTACCGCAAAACAAGGGACCTAGACAGGGCCCTGCAGATCTATGACGAAGCCTTCGCCATCTATAAAAAATTACACAATGATGAAGGGATGGCCACCATACTGAATGAATCGGGCGTGGTATTCGAGTATAAAGAGGATTATACCGAAGCAATTAACCGTTACCAGCAATCCCTTGATATCAGGGAGAAGATGAATGATATGACCGGTAAAGCCTATAGCCTCAATTTTATTGGTGGTGTTTATACGCTGCAAAAAAAATTCCCCGAGGCAGAAAAATATTTATTGCAGTCGATGGAACTCCGCAGGCAGCTTAAAGACAGTTTTGCCATAGCATTAAACTATGCCGACCTTGGCTTTATGTACACCGAACAGGGTCGTTATGACAAAGCCATTGAAGAGTACGGGCTAAGCAATGATATTGCCATAAGGATGAAATTTCTCGACCTGTTACTGCAGAATTATAAGGAATTATCAGTGATCGCAGAAAAAAAAGGAGCCCTCCGTCTTTCACTGGATTATTATAAAAAACATATCGCGTTAAAGGATTCCATTTATTCCAATGAGAAGATGAAACAGATTGAGCAGCTCAATGCAAAATATCAAATGGATAAAAAAGAGCAGCAGTTACAATTACAGGACGCGGAGATCACAAAAAAGAACTACCTGCTCTGGGGCCTGGGCATCAGTATTGCCCTGCTCGTATTATCCGGCGGGCAGTTTTACCGCAGGTACCGCCTGAAACAAGACATCCGTTTGCAATCCGCCATCATTAAACAGCAGGACCTTGCTACAAGGGCCATTATCAACGCAGAGGAGAATGAACGTAAACGCATAGCCGCAGATCTGCATGATGGCGTAGGGCAAATGATGAGTGCGGCTAAAATGAATCTTTCTTCATTTGAGCATGACATTTCATTCAAAGGGGAAAAACAAAAACAGGCATTTGAAAAAGCGCTGAACCTCGTTGATGAGAGTTGTAAGGAAATTAGAAGTGTAAGCCACCAGATGATGCCCAATGCCCTGCTCAAGAATGGACTGGCCAGTGCGGTAAAAGAATTCATAGATAAGATCGACGACAGAATAATTAAGATCAACCTGCATGCCGAAGGATTGAATGAACGGCTCGACAGTAATATTGAAACCGTGCTTTATCGCGTTATACAGGAATGTGTAAATAATGTGATCAAACATTCAGGCGCCAATACACTCGACATTTCATTGATCAAAGATGTTGATGGCATCGCTGCAACCATTGAGGATAATGGCAAAGGCTTTGATACAACCGATCAGCAAAAATTTGAAGGGATCGGTTTAAAAAATATCATTTCCCGTGTGGCATTTTTAAAGGGCGAACTTGATTTTGACAGCAATCCCGGAAAAGGAACCCTGGTAGCCATTCATGTGCCACTTGTATAGTGAGATCTTTTTGGTAATTTACCGCAGGATAAAAAATTGAGATGGCAAAAGGAAAAATATTATTGGGAATTGTTGATGATCACCAGATCGTTATTGACGGGCTGAAATCTTTATTGCAGGGGCATGACCAATTTAGCGTGGTAATAGAGTGTACGCAACCAATGCAAATGACTGAACTCATCAAAAAGAAACCCATAGATATTTTATTGACCGATGTGATGATGCCAGGCAT
>JAYWAN010000178.1:0-25608 GCA_043782405.1 Chitinophagaceae bacterium | reverse complement strand
ATCAAACGTATTTGCGAGAGCACCAAGATAGACCGCTGGTTCATCTACCAGATCCAAAAAATATGTGATTGCGAAAGACTGATTGCGCAATATGATTTGAAAACATTACCGGATGAATTATTACGGGAAGCAAAAACATTGGGCTTCAGTGATGAGCAGATCGTTCGCATCATGAAAGAAGAAGATGCAGAAATTATTTATGAAAGAAGGAAAGCAATGGGGCTCACCCGGGTGTTTAAAATGGTAGATACCTGCAGTGCGGAGTTTGCAGCCAAAACACCCTATTTCTACTCAACTTTTGAGAATGGGCTCGCAGGTAAAACCGAGCTTGTAAGCAATGAAAGTAAATTATCGGGAAAAAAGAAAATAATTGTATTGGGCAGTGGCCCCAACAGGATCGGCCAGGGTATTGAATTTGATTACTGCTGTGTACATGGCCTGCTTGCGGTAAAAGAAGCGGGTTATGAAGCCATCATGGTGAATTGTAATCCCGAAACCGTTTCCACTGATTTTGATATTGCCGATAAACTATATTTTGAGCCGGTGTTTTGGGAACACCTTTGGGAAATTATTGAGCATGAAAAACCCTTTGGTGTAATTGTTCAGCTGGGAGGGCAAACTGCATTAAAACTTGCAAAGCGCTTACATGAAAAAGGAATAAAGATCATCGGTTCTTCATTCAACAGTATGGATATTGCGGAAGACAGGGGAAGGTTCAGTGATATGCTGAAAGAACTGAGCATCCCTTATCCCAATTATGGTACAGCCTACAATACCGATGATGCCATTGAAGTGGCAAAGCAGGTTGGTTATCCCGTGCTCATCCGCCCGAGCTACGTGTTGGGCGGACAACGCATGCGTATCGTTATCAATGATGAGGACCTGGAAAAAGGGGTGTTGAGTTTGATCAAACATTTACCCGGCAATAAGATTCTTATCGACCATTTTCTTGACCGTTGCCAGGAAGCTGAGATAGATGCCATATTTGATGGCGAAGATTTTCATGTGATGGGCGTTATGGAACATATTGAACCTGCGGGTATCCATAGCGGTGATAGTAATGCGGTGCTGCCGCAATTCAATTTATCGCCGCTTATTGTGCATACGATGGAAGAGTATGCCGAAAAAATTGCAAGGGCATTGGAGATCAAAGGGCTTATCAATATCCAGTTTGCCATTAAGGACGGAAATGTTTTTGTAATAGAAGCCAATCCAAGGGCAAGCCGCACCACACCATTCATTGCAAAAGCTTACCAGATACCTTACCTGAATATTGCAACCAAGATCATGATCGGTTCTAATAAATTAAAAGATTTTACTTTCGAGAAGAAACTGCAGGGATTTGCCATAAAAGAACCCGTATTCTCCTTCAATAAATTCCCCGGTGTAAATAAAGAGTTGGGCCCCGAAATGAAAAGCACGGGCGAAGCCATTCGTTTCATTAAAGACTTACGTGATCCTTATTTCAGGCAATTGTATAAGGAAAGGAGTATGCATTTGAGTAAATAAACTATAAATAAAATTAAGATGAATGATATCAATGATATAATTCAGGCATTAATAAAGTTTAGAAATGAGCGGGATTGGGAACAGTTCCATAACCCTAAAGATCTAGCATTGGCAATAAATGTGGAAGCTGGAGAACTTCTTGAATTGTTTCTCTGGAAAAATGCCACAGATGTTAATGAGGAGAAAGTGAAAGAAGAATTAGCAGACGTTTTTGCGTTTGCTTTTTTATTGGCAGATAAATATGGCTTGGATGTAAAACAGATTGTACTTGATAAGATGAGGCTCAACGCAGACAAGTATCCAATTGATAAAGCTAAGGGAACTGCAAAAAAATATGACGAACTATGAGTGCCCCTCTATTTTCTGAATCACTTTTCATTTCCAAATTTAAATTTAATAAGGACTCAATTAAAAGTATTGAAGATAATTTATGGGTAAAAAATTTATGGCCTTTAGTTTATATCATAAGTGATGAAAATCTTAAAGAGGCATATGTCGGAGAGTCTGCAAATGCGATCTCGCGTATAACGAATCATTTATCTAATCCAGAGAGAAATAAATTAAGCAATCTCCATCTAATTACTTGCGATAAGTTCAATAAGTCAGCTACTTTAGATATTGAATCAAACCTTATTAAATATATTTCGGCAGACGGTAAATTTAATTTGCAAAATGGTAATATCGGGTTAGCTCTTCATAATTTTTATCAAAAAGAACAATATTATAAGATATTTAGCCTTATTTGGTCCGAACTTAAAAAAGAAGATATAGCTCTGCAGAATTTGAAAGAGATTGACAATTCTGATTTGTTTAAGTACTCGCCATACAAAGCACTTACGAATGATCAATACAACTCAGTCAAGGAGATTATTGATATTTTGGTTACTAATCGTACGAACTCAATTTTTGTAGATGGTAGTGCTGGTACAGGCAAAACGATTGTAGCTGTTTTTTTGATGAAGCTCCTGAATACAGATTTTGATACTTTATTCGATATTGAAGATAGCGATACAGGTGATACAAGAAATCTTATTAGTTCATTAAAAAGAAAATATCCGAAACCAAAAGTTGCTCTTGTTGTGCCTATGACCTCGCTGCGCAAAACACTTAAAATGGTCTTTAAAAATGTAAAAGGATTAAGTGCAAACATGGTGATAGGGCCATCTGAAGTAACTAAGGAAAAGTATGACATTTTGCTTGTCGACGAAGCACATAGACTTAGGAGGCGTTTGAATATTACTAATTACAAAAGTTTTGATGAAAATAATAAATTACTAGGGCTTGATAATAACGGTACAGAGCTAGATTGGATTTTAATGCAAAGTGTAAATCAAATATTCTTTTATGACGCTGCTCAATCGATTAAACCTTCAGACATTCCCAAGGAAATATTCGATGACTTATTTAAAAGATCCGTAAAGATAAAACTTCAATCTCAATTAAGAGTTAAAGGGGGTAATGATTATATAACTTACGTTGATAAATTATTGAATACCTCCTTATCAACTAAGCAAACAGTGTTTAGCAGCAAAGATTATGAATTTTCCCTTTTTGATTCCCTGGACTCTCTCATAACCAAACTAAAGGAAAAGGAAAATGAGCTTGGATTATGCCGTCTTGTTGCAGGCTTCTCATGGGCATGGGTGTCAAAAGAAGAAAACACCCACGATATAGAAATTGAAGGACTTAAATTGACCTGGAATAAGGAAAATATTGAATGGATAAATTCAAATAATGCTATTAACGAAGTTGGCTGTATCCATACCACACAAGGTTACGATTTAAATTATACTGGAATAATATTCGGCAGAGAAATATCATACGATTTTGCGACAGATCAAATAATAATTAAGCCCGAAAACTACTATGACAGTAAGGGGAAAAATGGAATCAAAGACGCGGCAGTTTTAAAGGCATATATTATCAATATCTATAAAACTTTAATGTACAGGGGAATTAGAGGCACGTATGTTTATGCCTGTGATGAAAATTTAAGAAGATATTTCAAAAAGCACATTTCTATATTCGAACAAGAATTGCCATTTAGAATTTTAGCTCGTGATGAAATCAATCCTTTTATTAATTGCGTGCCCTTATATGATATCAGTGTCGCTGCTGGGTCTTTCAGCGAACTGCAGCAACAATCTGATTTTGAATGGGTAGAATTGCCGAAACCTTATAAAGTAGGAGAGGACTATTTTGTTTGTAAAGTTGTGGGAGAATCTATGAATAAAATAATTCCAAACGGATCGTGGTGCCTCTTCAAAAAAGATACTGGTGGTTCGAGAGAGGGTAAAATTGTTTTGGTTGAGCATTATGATATACAAGACTCCGATTTTGGCGCTGGTTACACAATAAAATCATATCATAGTGAAAAGGAAATAGGTAATGATAGCTGGTCTCATAATGTCATCGTATTAAAAACAATGTCTGTCACATCAAATTATGAAGATATAACCTTACACGAAGGTCAGGTTGATAAATTGCATGTGGTAGGAATTTTCGTTGGTGTCTTAAAATAGTGAAAGATAGAAATTTTGGGTTTCATCTCGTTTCAAGACACACGAACTATTAATCAACAAGGTCGATCACCTTTCAAAGGTGGTCGACCTTTGCAACAGTCCAACCCGATAAAATAATTTTCATTGCATCGCTACTTTATCATCAATAAGCCATACAATATGGTGTCGCAGTTTATCAGTTCACATAAAGTGGGCTTACTTGGCGACCTCGATTTTGATTTCCCGGAAGGCACACATGCTATCGGGCGACTGGATAATGAATCGGAAGGGTTGTTGATATTGACGACCGATAAAAGGATAACCCGTCTATTGTTTCTTGCCGAACAACCTCACAAGCGTACTTACCTGGTATTGGTACAAAATGAAATTACCCCGCAAAGCTTTCAACAACTACAACAAGGTGTGCCTATCCGCATTAAAGCAGGTGAGTATTATATAGCCAAACCAACTGCCATTGAAATTGTAAAAGCCCCTGTCAAACTATATCCATTTGCCAACGACCCAAGAGAAAGCTATCCGCATACCTGGCTGCTCATCACACTCACCGAAGGAAAATTCAGGCAGGTACGAAAAATGGTATTGGCAGTAAAGCACCGTTGTTTGCGCCTGGTGCGTTTATCCATCAGTGATTTAAGTTTGGGAGATATTGCACCGGGAGCGGTAAAAGAATTAAAGCAAGAGGAGATCTGTAAAAAATTGGGGATCCGGTTATCTGCTTAATCTACAAGGTCGACCACCTTCCAAAGGTGGTCGACCTTTGCAATTTGTAACAATTTACTTATTTTGTTGAGTAAATCCGTTTTAATGCCCGTACCCTCCCGCTTAGTTGCCTCTTTTGAGGAAGAGTCTTTCTATCATATTATCTGCAAATCTGTTGCCGAAAGGCTTTTGTTTAAAACAGAAGAGAATAAAAGGTATTTCTTATCCCGGTATACAAATCTGTTGCACGATTTTGTTGATACCTATGCATATTGTATAATGAATAATCATGTTCATTGGTTGATCAGGACAAAATGTGCTCCTGACCTGATTTCTTTTTTGAACAGCATTTCTGCAAAAGAGCTGACGATAACCCAAAAAAAATTTATTGCCGGATCATGTACTTATCACGAATTGATTGAACAGCAATTCAATCGTTTTTTTATTTCCTACTCATTGGCCTATAATAAGGAGAATAATATGAAAGGGCATTTATTTAACCGGCCTTTTAAACGGATCGCGATTGTTGATGAAGCGCACTTTACTAGTTTAATTGTGTATATACATGCCAATCCATTAAAGCACGGCATGATGAAAGACTTCAATAAATACAAGTGGTCGTCATACCAATCGCTGATCTCCGATCAGCCAACAAAAATGATGCGGGAAGAAACGCTGGAATGGTTTAGGGGAAAGAAAAGATTTGTTGAAATCCATACTGGGATGTCGGAATGGTATTATGGCCATAATTCAGCTGGAGAATAATATCGGGTTCAAGGTCGGCCACCTTCCAAAGGTGGTCGACCTTTGCACTTTAAAACAGAGTTTGAAAATATAAAATTTCAAATTAATAAAGTGAATGAAGAATTTAGCATGTTATCTCAAATTGTGATGACATACCCGGATAAGCGCCCGAA
Source organism: Chitinophagaceae bacterium (assembly GCA_043782405.1). GTDB lineage: Bacteria > Bacteroidota > Bacteroidia > Chitinophagales > Chitinophagaceae > Ferruginibacter. The sequence continues at coordinate 19,961 of JAYWAN010000178.1, read as the reverse complement.
AACGGCATTACCCTATGCCTTTACGGTTCAAGGTCGACCACCTTCCAAAGGTGGTCGACCTTTGTGAATTTGGATTTCCCATTTTCATTTTTTACTTTGTATAATGCTCCGTCCCTATAGCATTCCCGTTTGGAAGACTGCTCCATTCATAAGGCTCTTATTGCCCTTTATGGCAGGTATTGTTTTGCAATGGTACGGGCAAATTTCTTTACCCGTGATCATTACTGCACTAATTTCTTTCGCCATCGCCTTCGGGTTGTTTAATTTATTTCCATTAGCGGTAAAATATAAATGGGGCGCATTACAGGGGCTGGTACTTACTGCTTTGCTGGTAAGTTTTGGATTATTTATTGCATGGCAAAAAGATGTACGGCATCACCATAACTGGTATGGCCGGTATTACCATGATAGTGACCAGTTGGTTGTACGCATCAATGAACCACTTGTAGAAAAAGCAAAATCATTCAAAGCAGAAGGGTATGTAGAAAATATCCTTCACGGAGATTCCTTAATTCCCTGCGAAGGGAAGCTGCTGTTATATTTTGCCAAAGATTCCCTTGTACCGCAACTGCACTATGGCGATAAGATACTTATCAGTAAAAATTTACAGGCCATAAAAAATTCCGGTAACCCCGGCGCTTTCAATTATGAGCAGTATGCTGCTTTTCAGCAAATATTTCACCAGGCTTTTTTGAAAGATAAGGATTGGGTGGCGCTTGGCAGTAAAAAGGTCAATCAATTTAAACAATTTATATTTTCAACAAGGGCAGCGGTGCTTGCTGCTTTACGTAAAAATATCAGTGCAGGCAAAGATGAACTTGGCCTTGCAGAAGCCCTGCTCATTGGCTATACCTACGACCTGGATAAAGACCTGGTACAGGCTTACAGCAACACCGGCGTTGTGCATATCATTGCCATATCAGGTATGCACCTGGCATTGATCTATATCATGCTGGTATGGCTTTTCTCTAAAATACCGGGAATAAAAAGATCAAAAATATTGCAGGTGGTGCTCATACTAAGCTGCCTCTGGTTATTTTCCCTGCTTACCGGCGCTGCGGCTTCTGTATTGCGTGCAGCCGTTATGTTTAGTTTTATAACTATTGGTAAGAACCTGGCCAGGGAGTCTACTATTTACAATTCGCTGGCAGCCTCGGCATTTGTACTATTGTGTTACGATCCATATTTTTTATGGGACGTAGGTTTTCAATTATCTTACCTGGCAGTTGTTGGCATTATTGTTTTTCAAAAGCCCATCTATAACCTGTTCTACATAAAAAACAAATGGGCCGATGGAATATGGAAACTGGCATCTGTTTCACTGGCTGCGCAGGTGCTTGCTTTCCCGATATGCATTTATTATTTTCACCAGTTCCCCCTATTATTTCTCTTTGCAAATATCATTGCCGTGCCGCTATCCGGTATAATTCTTTATGCGGAAATAGCTGTTGTACTGTTTTCATGGATACCATTTGTTGGTGCTTATACCGGAAAAATAACTTTCTGGCTGGTATGGCTGATGAACAGGATCATCCTTTGGATAAACGAATTTTCTTTTGCTGTATGGGATAATATTCCGGCTACGGTTTTTTCTACCTTGTTATTATATGCCACAGTAATCGCTATCAGTGCATGGTTACTCAATAAAAATAAAAATTCTTTCAGGTTAGGGTTGGCTGCCCTGCTTTTGTTTGCGCTACACAACGCTTTCAGTAAATGGCAGACAGGCAAACAACAAAAACTCATCGTGTACAATGTACCGCAACACAGGGCTATTGACTTTATAGACGGGAATACTTATAAGTTCATTGGAGACAGTATCCTGAAAAAAGACGGCTTGCTGCAAAATTTTCATTTAAAACCTGCAAGGATCCGGGCCGGGTTGAATACCATCTCAGATTCGTTGAATATTTTATTTCATAAAAACATGTTTTACCAGGCTAACAATAAAAGAATACTGCTTATCACCGAACCATTGACTTTTGCACCCATCGAACAAAAAATTGATGTTGATATTATCATTATCTCAAAAAACCCCAAGCTCTATATACCGCAACTGGCAAAAATTTTCAGCTGTAAACAATATGTATTCGATGCTTCTAACAGTTTGTGGAAAATTGGGAAATGGCAAAAAGATTGCGAAGTGTTACATTTGCAGTGTTATTCAATCCCGGAACAGGGGGCCTTCGTTACCGATCTATAACTGCACAATTCCATGACCAAAAAAATAAAATCTGCACTCATTTCTGTTTTTTATAAAGATGGATTGGAAAATATCATAAAAGAACTGCAGCAGCTGGGTGTTACCATCTATTCAACCGGCGGCACACAAAAATTCATAGAAGACCTGGATGTTCCCTGCGTTCCTGTTGAATCTTTAACCACTTATCCATCCATTTTAGGAGGAAGGGTTAAAACATTACACCCTTCTGTATTTGGTGGCATATTGGGTAAAAGAGACGATGAAACACATTTGCAGGAAATGAAACAATTTCACATTCCCGAGATAGACCTGGTGATCGTTGACCTGTACCCTTTTGAAGAAACTGTACAATTGACCACGGATGAAAAACTGATCATTGAAAAAATAGATATCGGCGGGCCATCCATGATACGTGCAGCAGCAAAGAATCATTCATCAGTAGTAGTGGTTGCGGCAAAAAAAGATTATTCGCTGCTGGAAAATATTTTGATGGAACAAAAAGGAGAAACAAGCCTGGAGCAACGCCGGGCATTTGCCATAAAAGCATTTGATGTGTGTACGGGTTATGATATGGCCATCTCCAACTACTTTAACGGAACTTCTTTTAATAGCCCCTTTGATAAAACAAAAACCGTGTTGCGGTATGGAGAGAACCCACACCAGGAGGGAATATTTTATGGCAATATCAATGAGCTGTTTGACCAGCTGCACGGGAAAGAATTATCCTATAATAATTTGGTGGATGTAGATGCAGCAGTGCAGATCATTGCGGAGTTCAGTCACACTACTTTCGGTATCATCAAACATACCAATGTTTGCGGCATCGCTTCAAGGGATACCCTGAAAGATTCCTGGGATGCGGCTTTGGCAGGTGATCCTGAAAGCGCATTCGGTGGCGTGCTGGTTTGTAATGCAGCAGTTGATATGGCAACAGCAACGGCTATCAATGAAATATTCTTTGAAGTATTAATTGCACCATCTTTTGATGCGGCTGCATTGGAAGTACTAAAAACAAAAAAGAACCGTATACTTTTATTGCAAAAAACAAGATTGACTGCAGACAGCCAATTCCGTTCTGTATTAAACGGCACACTTACCCAGGAGAATGACAAGGGAAATTATACCGAATGGAAAGAAACGGGAGGCAGGCAAACCACAGCGGCAGAAAAAGAAGATATGATCTTTGCCAATATTGTTTGCAAGCATTTAAAAAGTAATGCGATTACACTGGTAAAGAATAAACAACTCATCGGGAAAGGCTGCGGCCAAACATCGAGGATTGATTCTTTACGCCAATCCATTGAAAAAGCCCGGCAATTTAATTTCGACCTGCGGGGAGCCGTACTGGCCAGTGATGCATTCTTCCCCTTCGATGATTGTGTTAAGATTGCACATACAGCCGGTATTGCCGCATTCATCCAGCCGGGTGGTTCTATCCGTGATAAAGACTCTGTTGATTATTGCGTGACTAATAACCTGGCCATGGTGATAACAGGGCTTCGGCATTTTAAGCATTAGGAAATCGTGAGGGTAATTTTTTCATTTATAATCACCGCTTTTTGTCAATGTTTCGACAAGCTCAACATGCCAAAAAGCTGTCAGCCTGAGTTTGTCGAAGGCGTTTATATTAAGAATCATTAATGAACATTAAAAATAATTTACCAAAAGGAAAAGCAGGAGGGTATCTCGCTTTATGCATTACCAGTGTAGTGTGGGGTACTACATGGGTAGCCAGCAAGATCGGTGTTGCAGAAATGCCGGCATTACAAATGGCGTATATCAGGCAGTTCTTTGGCGGAATGATCTTTGTTGTTTTCTTCATGCTGTATAAAAAATTATCATTCCCTACCTGGCAGCAGTTTGGATGGTTACTCATCATGGCTTTACTGATGTTTGTTATGGCCAACGGGCTTAGCACATGGAGTTTGAATTATATACCTACCGGCCTCAGTTCTCTTATCGGTGCCTTATATCCATTGAGCGTGGTGATCATTGAAATGGTTTTTTTTAAAAGCCGGAATATGACCATACTTACGTTTACGGGATTATTGCTTGGTATCACTGGCATCGGTATTGTTTTTTATGAAAACGCTTTTCATCATCGCCCCGAAGGGTTTTTATTTGGGGTAACCCTATCCGTTATAGCCATGTTGTCGTGGAGTGTGGGTACAGTTATTATTGCCCGCAATAAAATAAAGATCAATCCTTACTATGCTACGGGCTGGCAAATGCTCATCAGTTCGGTGGTATTACTTGTTGTTGCAGAAACCACACAACCAACTATTGCATTGCGAAATATTCCATCAACGGCATGGTGGGCAATAACCTACTTAGTACTTGCGGGATCTATTTTAAGCTTTGTGGCTTTTATTTATTCTATGAAAAAATTACCTCCTGCCATATCTTCTTTGTATGCCTATATTAATCCGCTGGTGGCCATGGTAACGGCAGCTCTTGTACTGCATGAAAAATTAACGATGAATATACTGTGGGGCGCTATTGTAACACTGGCCGGGGTATTCCTGGTGAATTACAGTATCAAGCGCAGCAGGGAAAAAATTATTGCAGAGCCTGAGCAATAAAGCGTTCATAAACTTCTTTCCAACCCCTAAATTTTTTATCACTCCCTAAAAAATTATTGTGCCAGATGGTGATGAGTGTCCCGTTCACGGCTTTACATTGCCTAAGGTAATGCATCAGTTCATCATAAGCCTCCTGTGCAGAAAGCTTTTGTTCGTAAAAAGAATTGGCATCCATATAACAAAAGGGATGAACACGCAAGATCGTTTGCTCTTCTTTTTCCAAGTTATACCAATAGAACGACGAGGCAACCGATGCCCTGAAACCATTTATACTGCCGTATCCCATCGAATAATCATCTGTAATCCCTGATTCAATTAATTGCCGGTAGCCAACAGGTAAATTAAAACGGATATAATGCTGACGTGAGCTGGTGATATCTACCCGGCTCGCCATCGCTTCCAGCTGTTGCTTCTCTTTTTTTAATAAAGAAAAGTCATCACCGCTTTGCCAGGAAGGATGAAGCCCGATGCTGTATTTTTTTGCGTGTTGGCTTACCAGTTGCCACATTGCTTCTTTATGCGGAGATATGTTTTTATCGTATTGACCATTATTTTCGGCAAGGAGAAAAAAATAAAATGGTTGCACCTGATGTTTTTTGTGCAGGGCATCTAAATATTCATAACTGTCGAAAGGGTCTTTTTTTGAACCCAGTAAAACATTTATCCTCTCCAGCGAAGGCGATCTTAAAAAGCCGCCGGTGTTCCTTAAAAGGCCTTTGTGTTTAAATGAGTAAGCAATATCTATATCATAGGTAGGTAAAACGGTGAATGGCGAATGGCGAATGGCGAATGCCGGATAGCGCATTTTAAGTGAACCGGCAAAGTCTTTTATCCAAATGTTTATTAAAGGAAGATGCAGGAAATTTTCTTTAAAAGCCAATGAATTTTCATAGGCATACCTGCCGTACATATCTTTTTTGTGCGGTAAATATTCTTCGTAGCGGCTGAGTAAGAAAAAAGACGCGGCAAAAACATCGAAAGGGAAATCACTGTTTTCTGTTTTAAAGAAAGCTTTATAATTATTTATTGCAAAACATTCAATGGCCTGTTCCTTTATGTCATTTTCGAATAACAGGGGATGGTTTTGAATATTAAGCCCGGTGTTTTCAATTTTACTGTTGCTGTAATTGATCTTTATGCCGTCATGATTTTTAAACTCTTCCGAATCTATCATGATGGTAAAATCAATACCCATCAGTTCTTTAAAAATGAAATGGCAGATATACTGCAGCCGGGGTGATGTAGTATGGGCGAAGATCAATACCATTTTATAAAGAAAGGTGGCCGACCACCTTAACTATTATTTTCTATACCTCTCCTTCCATAGCTGGTTAAATGTCTTCCCACTAAAATCCAGGTTACTTCTATGTGTTGTCCAGGCTTTAAATAATTTGTTCACCACTTTATTTTTGAAATTACCACTGCCCATATTCATCATGCCCCTGCGCAAACTGGCCATGCGCCATATTTTCCAGGCCATCCTTTCACTGAATACGGTCAATCCTTCTTCCACCGCTTCGTGGCGGTTCTCCAACAATAATTCGTGCAGGTTTATTTTCACTGCACATACTTCGGTGCAATTGCCGCAAAGCGAAGAGGCATAACTTAAGTGTTTAAAATCTTCCATGCCCTGCAAGTGCGGTGTTATTACACTTCCGATAGGGCCGCTGTACGTGGCGCCATAACTATGGCCGCCAATATTTTTATACACCGGGCATGCATTTAAACAGGCGCCGCAACGGATGCAATACAAACTTTCCCGCTGTTTTGGATTCTGTAAAATATTTGTACGGCCATTGTCTAACAGTATCACATACATTTCTTCAGGGCCATCTGTTTCATTCTCCTGTTTAGGCCCGGTAATAATTGTATTGTACACCGTAACTTTTTGACCGGTGCCATAAGTAGCCAGTAAAGGCCAGAATAAGCCAAGGTCAGTTAAAGAAGGGATCATTTTTTCAATACCTACTATTACGATATGTGTTTTAGGAAAAGCACAACTCAATCTTGCATTGCCTTCATTTTCGGTGACAGCAATTGCGCCGATATCACTGATGATAAAATTGGCACCGGTAACACCTACTTCTGCCTGTACATATTTTTCACGTAAAATTTCTCTTGCCACCTGTGTCAGTTCTTCCGGTGTAAGGGTAATGGGTGTTCCCAGTTTTTGATTAAAGAGTTTTGCAACGTCTTCCTTGCTCTTATGCATGGCCGGCGTTACAATATGATAGGGGGCTTCGCCATCTAACTGTTGTATGTATTCGCCAAGATCGGTCTCAATACTTTCTATACCATTTTTCTCCAATGCAATATTCAGGTGTATCTCTTCGGTGACCATACTCTTGCTCTTCACCACTGACTTGCAGTTTTTTGCTGCGCAGATAGCGAGCACTTCATCAACTGCCTGCTGTGCATTTTCGGCCCAGATCACTTTACCACCGCGTTTGCTGAAGTTGAGTTCAAATTCTTCCAGTTGCTGGTCAAGCGTTTCAATGGCCCGCCATTTGATATTTTTGGCCCTTTCCCTGGCCAGGTGCATATCGGCGAATTGTTCCTTACCCTTAGGCACAACCGCATTGTACCTGCCGATATTGAAATTGATCTTGCGCCGGTGCTCAAGGTCGGCAGCCTTGATGGTACTTTTTGCGATGAAAGATTTTGATTGCTCTGACATAATATTAGCCACAAATTTATACTAATAACCTAGTTTAATACACCCAGTTCTTTACCAACTTTTGTAAATGCCGCAATGGCTTTATCCAGGTGCCTTTGTTCATGCGCTGCACTCAACTGTACACGTATGCGGGCCTGGCCTTTTGCAACAACGGGAAAGAAAAACCCGATCACATAAATGCCTTCATCTAATAATTTAGCGGCAAAATTTTGCGCAACAACTGCATCGTACAACATGATGGGAACGATGGGATGTTCGCCGGGCTTAATATCAAAACCTGCTTCGGTCATTTTTGTGCGAAAGTATTTTGTATTGGATTCCAGTTTATCCCTCAGCTCAGTTGTTTCGCTCAGCATATCCAATACGGCTATCGAAGCCCCTACGATACTTGGTGCCACTGTATTTGAAAAAAGATAAGGACGGCTGCGCTGGCGAAGCATTTCTATGATCTCTTTTCTTCCCGAAGTGAACCCACCGCTTGCCCCACCCAGTGCTTTACCCAAAGTGCCGGTGATGATATCGATCCTTCCCATTACGCCGCGGTATTCATGTGTGCCCCTTCCCGTTTTGCCCAGGAAGCCGGAAGAATGACATTCATCGATCATCACAATAGCATCATATTTATCAGCAAGGTCACAGATCTTATCCAGTTGTGCAATGGTTCCGTCCATACTGAAGGAACCATCGGTTACGATTATACGATTTCGCAACTGTTGGGTTTCGGCGAGTTTCATTTCCAGGTCGGCCATATTGTTGTGCTCATAACGGTAACGCTGTGCTTTGCACAAGCGGACACCGTCAATGATAGAAGCATGATTCAGCGTATCGGATATGATGGCATCTTCTTCACCAAACAAAGGTTCAAACACACCGCCATTGGCATCGAAAGCGGCGGCGTATAAAATGGTGTCTTCTGTCCCTAAAAAACCAGCGATCTTTTTTTCCAGTTCTTTGTGAATATCCTGTGTACCACAGATAAAACGTACACTGCTCATGCCATATCCCCGGTGGTCGATATATTTTTTTGCAGCAGCAATTACTTTTGGATGCGAAGAAAGCCCCAGGTAATTATTGGCGCAAAAATTTAAAACCGTAGTGCCATTCACGATGATCTCGGCACCCTGTTCACTGGTGATGATGCGTTCCTTTTTGGTTAATCCTGCAGTATCGATCTCTTTTAATTCGGTGGCAATACGATCAACAAATTTTTGGTTCATATGCTAAGGTTGATGAGGGCAAATTTAAGTCAAAATACCTCACCCTTCCCTTCTCTTCAAGTAGAGGCTGAAGGGGGAGGTTAAAAATTAACCTTTTTTGCTAAAAATGTAACATTTTATTGCCCAACTTCGTAGTAATAAGTAACAACCAACCTATTTGGGGTTTTTAACCGCCAATAACCTGTATGACGGAGAGAGAATATAATGAATGCGTAAACCTGTATGCAGACAATGTGTACCGCTTTATCCTCAAGAACCTGAGGCATGAAGAGGATGCAAAAGATGTAGTGCAGGGAGCGTTTGAAAAACTGTGGCTCAACCGCGGGCAGGTAGAGAATGATCGCAGTAAAAGCTATCTTTTTACGATTGCCTATCACCAAATGATCGATCATATCAGGAAGAACAAGCGCATCAGTTTAAAAGAGGAGTTCAATGATGATGCAAGAGGGACGGTTAGTCCGGCCCATGATACCAAAAGGATATTGAATGAAGCGCTGGCTAAACTGAATGAAAAGCAAAGAAGCCTGGTAATGCTGAAAGATTATGAAGGCTACAGTTATGAAGAAATTGGAAAGATAACCGGGCTTAATGAAAGCCAGGTAAAAGTTTATTTACACCGGGCCAGGCTGCAATTGCGGGAATATATTGTGAGCCCGGAAAATGTGATTTAGTTAACAGCCATGAAACACGAACCATGAACATTGATCGCCATAATTACGAAGAGTTTTTTTTACTGTATGTAGATGATGAATTGTCTGCAGCGGAAAGAAAAACCGTGGAGGGATTTGTGCAGCAAAACCCCGACCTGCATAATGAGCTGTTGATGTTACAGCAAAGTATATTACCGGGCGATAAGATTGTTTTTGAAAATAAAAATGAATTGCTGAAGACGGGCAGTTTTGCCGAATTGCAGGAAAAATTATTATTGTTTGCCGATGATGAATTGCCATTCGCCGAAAGAAAGGAAATGGAAACCCTGCTTGCAGCAGATACGGTTGCCGCTGCAGAATGGGGTGTATTGCAACAAACCAGGTTGCAACCGGATACAAGCATTGTCTTTGCAGATAAACGCTCCTTATACAGAACCGAAGGCGCAAGAGTAGTAGGTATCAGGTGGTGGAGGGTTGCTGCAGCCGCAGTATTATTGAGCTTTGGAATATGGGCCGGCGTTGAGTTTTATAAGAACAGCAGTTCAATAAAAAAGAACAGCGAAGAGATAGTGAGAGGGAATAAGGGGCAGCCACAGCAAACCAAAAAGGACGAAGCGGTGAATCCAGTAACAGTTAAACCACAGCCAGAAAAACAAACTATTCGGGAAACAATAGTAAACAATACGCCACAAAAAAACTCACCTGAACGGGTAGTCGAAAAAAGCAATACAATAGCAGAGAAAAATAATACAACAACGGCTAAAACAATAAAACAAAACATAAACGATCCAAAAGAATCGATGGTAGCTACCAAAGAAGACAATAAAAACGCCAGCAATAACCTGCCTAAGCCTTTGGAAAATATTAACAATAGTAGCAGTAACAAAACTTTGATCGCAGACGTTCAACCTTTGACCACCGAAAAGAATAATGCTGTTGCCAAAAATGATATCGGGATAAATAAAATAAATAAGCCCGGCGAACCGGTAAACACCATCGCAACAGATAAAATTATTGAACCGGTTAATGCTTATGCAAAAAATGCCCTGTACAGTAACAGTGACGAAGCGAAGAATGACAGTAAAGTACTTTATATGGATGAAGAAAACGTAAAACGGAGCAAGATTGGCGGGTTCCTTCGCAAATTAAAAAGAGTGATAGAAAGAAACACCAATATTAAAACGGGCAAAGGGATAAATGTTGCCGGGTTTGAGATTGCAATAAAATAATCATTAAAACTTAAAACGATGAAAAGGCTAACCCTATTGGTAGCGACAGTGATTTTTTGCCTGGCCGCAGCTGCCCAATCAGACTCAACAAAAACCAGCGATAAAGGAGATACCATCAGGATAGGTAAGATCCTTATCATAAAACATGGTAAAAATAATAGTGGCAATGAAAAAGAGGGCCTTCATATTACTATGGGCAGGAAGGATAATGAAAGAAAAAGGAATTCCAATGTGAGTACTTCCTGGTGGAATGTTGACCTGGGTTTTTCCAATTATGAAGACAAGACCAACTATGCAGCAGCAGGCAGTTACCTGGTAAGCAGGCCCGGTTACCCGGCTTTGGGCGAAAGCGATTTTAAACTTCGTACAGGCAAAAGTATCAATGTGAATATCTGGGTGGTTATGCAAAAACTTAACCTTATTAAGCATTTTGTAAACCTCAAGTATGGTTTTGGATTAGAGCTCAATAACTATCGCTATAAATCTGCGATAAGTTATAAGGAAGACGGGCTTGTGCCTTATACGGTAAATACACAAACTACGGCACCATTTATTTTCCGGGATTCTATTGCGTTCTCAAAGAACAAACTGGCAGCGGATTACCTGACTGTTCCCTTTATGCTGAACTTTGCTTCCAATCCTTCCAATAATAATAAGGGACTTAGTTTAAGCCTTGGCGTTAGTGCCGGTTATTTGTACAGCCAGCGCAACAAACAAAAAAGCAGCGAACGTGGTAAGGATAAGAATAAGGGAGATTATGACCTGGAAAAATTCAAGTTCTCCTATATTGCAGAGCTGGGACTTGGCCCGGTAAGGCTATACGGGTCTTACAGCCCTAAGTCCATGTACCAAAGATCAATGGACATAAGGCCTTATACGATAGGTTTTCGCTTAAGTAACTGGTAATAGCTCTCTCACCCGATCCTTTACCCACAAAGGCTTTTGCCAAAGTGGGTGAGGGGAGGGTTTATAATAAGTGAACGGCCAATACAGCAGTCCCTAACTGCGATTCACCATCCATCATTGACCATTCCTCTTTAAAATGATTTGTTAATCTTTCTGCTGCGATTAAAATATTTTTGTACGGCACGCCGTTTGAAATAATATTGTACAAATTATTCACCGCATGAAGTTTATTGGGTTACACCGGGTTCTTTTGTTTTCCGTTTGTATAGCATTGTTATCTTTTGTAACACCAAGGAAAAAAAAGCAACGACTGTCGCAAAAGTCTCCTGTAGCCAAAGCTGTTCAATACAAAATAAAAGACAGCGTTGAGAACCCCTACTATATTATCATTGATAAAAGCGATTATGAATTAAAAGTATATGATGCCGAAGGTTGGTATGCCACTTATCCGATAGTTTTTGGCGGGAAAGACATGGGTGATAAAATGCGGGAAGGCGATAGGCGTACACCGGAAGGTAAATTCAAGGTCATCCTGAAAAAAATACACCCGCAATGGGGACCCGAGCTGCTGTTGAATTATCCCAATGACGAAAGTTTTGTGCGCTTTAATGATCGAAAAGCCAAAGGTTTGATACCTAAGAATGCAAAGATCGGTGGAGGTATTGCTGTTCATGCTACGCGGCCCGAAGAGGAATGGACCGTTGATAATTATTATAACTGGACCGATGGCTGTGTTTCGGTAAAATACACGGAGATGAAAGACCTGTACAGCTATATACCTGTTGGTACGCCGGTTACTATTAAGCCATAAATTCCGGGGTTCATGCAGCGGGAACAAAACTCTGCGAACCCCGACGTAAAAAATTTATTTTAGCTTTATCATCAGCGCATGCCCGTTCAGGTTATGAATGATCATCCTGTCGGGGTGATTACGGTATTCTTCCACCAACCTTGTTACGCCCGTGCAACTGTGAAACCCGTAATCATCAAAAACAACTACGCCGCCTGTTACCAGTTTATCCCATACCCATTCCAATACATCTTTGGCAGAATCATATACATCCACATCAATATGGCAAATTCCAAAGGTTTCATCTTTCGGAATAAGATGCGCCGTTTCATCCGGGAATATCCCTTTTAATATTTTATAATTCGGATATTGGCTTTTTTGTTGCAGCAGGTCTTCTACAATCTGCTGGCTGGTATCATTATGTTCGCCACCGGAATAAAAATTATCTTTTTTACCGGCCTTGGCCACACCGGTGAAAGTGTCGGCAAGATAGATGGGCGCTTTGCTTTTTAATACGGCCAGTTGTTGCGCCATGATACCTGCCGTACCGCCCCGCCATACACCCACTTCAAGGATGGCTGCATTGTGGTGTTCACTCGCAATCCTGGTAACCAATTGCCATAATTCATAGCAACGGTAGATATCAACAAGTGTATTGTTCTTTATTTGCCGGTAGATATTTAAAAAGGCAATATCTCCCAACCAGGGCGCATAATTTGCTGATGGGAATGAAAAGCCGTAATGCAATCCGTCCACACTGAAATTAGCCTTGCCTTTATAAGTTGGCCGCTTACCGATATAGATGCCTGTATTATTGAAAATCGCCCTTATTATTTTTTTCATGTTAATGTATAATGATACTGTAAAATTAATGAAGTCAATCCTATTTACTAATAAAAAGCAGGCAACCATCGCCATAACTTAAAAACCTGTAATTATTCTGCAGCGCATGTTCGTACAGTTTTTTCCAGTCGTCACCAACAGCTGCGGCTACCAGTAACAGTAAAGTCGATTGCGGCTGATGAAAATTAGTAACAATACCATTAATTAACCTGAATTTGTAGCCGGGTGCGATCAATATTTTTGTTTGTGTAAACAGTTTGGTAAGACCATTTTGTTTTAACCAGCTTAATAATGCATTCAATGCTGTTGCTGCAGGAATAGCCCTATTGAGCAGCGGTTCTTCATATACTTCCCACTGGCCAAGTTCCAGTTGTTTAATACCGGGCTGAAGAAAAACTTTAACCCCCATCCAGTAAAGGCTTTCAAGGGTGCGGACCGAAGTGGTACCTACGGCTATACAGGTATGTTGCAGATTTTGCAATAAGTTTTCAATGGTATCGATATTTACTGATATCCATTCAGCGTGCATCTCATGCTCCTGCATGTGGGCTGCCTTTACCGGTTTAAATGTACCCGCACCAACATGAAGGGTGACAAAATCTTTGCTGATTTTTTTTTCAGCAAACTGCTGAAAAATTTTTTCAGTAAAATGTAACCCGGCAGTAGGTGCAGCAACAGATCCTTCTGCCTTTGCATAAACAGTTTGGTAGCGTTCTGTATCGCCGGCTTCTGTATCTCTTTTTATATATGGTGGTAAAGGGATATCCCCGGCAAAGTTGATCACTTCGGCAAAACTATATGACACAGGCGACCAGGAAATTTCCACCATATAAGCATCAGTAAGTTTTTCAATCAGCGTTGCTTTAATAATTAACCTTGCCTGCCGGCATTCAGGTTCTTCATTGTTGATTGTTAATTGCTTTTTCAACGGCCCCTGCTTCCACTTCCCCGCACCCCCGATCATACACTTCCATTTTACTTTCTCCCTCTTGTTCATCACCGTGCTGTATTCGCTGATGGCTTCAGCAGGCTCCAGGCAAAAAATCTCAATGATACCACCGGTTGGTTTGGGAAACCGTATCCTTGCTTTAATTACTTTGGTATTGTTGAAAATGAGGAAACTACTTTCAGGTAAATGACCGGCAATATTTTTATAGATATCGTCTTGCAGGTTTCCATTTTTATAAATCAGTAATTTGGAACTATCACGTTCTGCCAGTGGGTGCAAAGCAATTTTTTCATCGGGCAGATGGTAAGTAAAATCTTTTATGGAGAGGCTTTTGGGATGCATAAGAAAACGATTGCACAAATCATTTTAAAAAATCGCTCACTTCCTTTTTCCATTTTTCCGTTTCTTTTTTGCAAAGGCTTTCATGTGCGCAGCTGTCGTACACTACTAATTTTTTTGCTGATGAAATATTGTTGTAGATCGCATCGATCTCGCCCCTGGTTACCCTGGGGTCGTTGGCGCCCCATTGCATCAATACCGGGCAGTTTATTTTTTTTGCAAATTGCACAGGCTTCATGCCAAAGGCCCAAAAGCCATGTTCTGCCCCTCCCCAAAAAGTAACAAGTGTTGCCAGGGGTTCGGCAGGCAGGTGCATCATTTTTATCCTTCCTTCACCGGCTTGCAATATAGAGCCATAGGGCATTTCTAAAATAATTTTTTGTGGTTGAAGCTGGTAATCATTTATTGCTTTTGTAATTGTAGCTGCACCCATTGAGATACCCCAGAGTACAATATTTTTTTCGCCTTTGTTTTTAATAAGGTCGTAAGCAAGTTTTACGTCTTCGCTTTCATTATAACCAATTGTTGTAGTGTTACCCTCGCTGCTACCATGCGCCCTGAAATCGAGTAAGAGCGTATTGTATCTCATTTTTCTAAACTCCTCCGATTCCCTGAAAACATCCGACCTGTTGCCGCCATGCCCGTGAAAAAGGCAAACAGTTCCCAATGCACTATCTGCCCTTATGTACCAGGCTTCCAGTTTTAAACTATCTTTTGTTTTTAAATAAATGGTTTGAAAAGAAGAATCAGCAATGACAGTGTTTTTTTTCTTAACTGCATTGATACCAAAAAAAATCTCTTTTATTTTATCCCATCCCGACTTTTCACCCGGCGCTTTTATCGTTACTTCCCTTGCTTCATAAAAATGTGTGAATTTATAAGCATGAAATGCAGTTATGATATTTACTAAAACAAAAAGAACAAGTATCGTCCTTAATGAATATTTGAGTATTTTTTTCATCAGCATAATATTAAGTTGGGCAAAATTATCAAAAGTTGTTTGTGTAAACACCAAAGAAAATGCATCCTGCTGATATATTCAATAAATAAAATTTTACCGCTATGAAAATTAAATTAGTAGCAGCAATAATACTGCTTGGAGCAAAAACATCCGCTCAAAATTACACTGCAAATAATATCATTGAAGGCGGAAAAACATTGGTAGAACTGGTACGTGTTTTTAAAATTCCAAAGAACAGCCTTGCACAACAAAATATCATTGAAAAAAAGGACAGTTGTGCTGTCAGGAGCACCAGCGACCTTTGTATAAAAAACGCTACAGCAAACAGCATCCTGGTAACCTTGTTTAAAAGAACAGGCAACGGTTATGAGCCCGGGTCATTAACGGCTAAAATCTCTCCCAAAAACCAGGAATGCTGGTATGAACTGAAAAGCGGGGTGTATAAATTCAGGTTGCAGACAAATGATGGCGATTCTTTAAAACTGTTCCGGGAAGGGGAATTAAAATTAAACCCTTGTGCAAATATGGTCAAGGAAATTAAGACCACCGAATAGGGTAATTTTCCGGCAGCCCGCCCGATAAAATCCAAATGACCAATAATGTTATAAAAGATAAATATTTCAGGAGTAATAATTGTACATTTAGCCCTCATTTTATTATTCTTAAAACAATCTTTATGCGCATTAATAAACAGGTGTTTTTCCTATCACTCTTATTCATTACCGTTACTTCCCTTGCACAAACGGGAATGTACGACTGGAAACAGGCCACTTCGGGTGGATACACATATAAGTATGTGAGTAACGATCCGGCAAAAGCGAGGTTTTATACATTGAATAACGGGTTAACCGTTATTTTAAGTGCCACAAACAAAGATCCCCGGATACAATGTTATATCGCCACCAAGGCGGGCAGCAAGACAGATCCGGCAAACCATACGGGGCTTGCCCACTACCTGGAGCATATGCTGTTCAAGGGCACCGACAAATTTGGTTCACTGGATTGGGCAAAAGAAAAACCTGAACTCGATAAAATTGATGCGCTGTATGAAGAATATAACCACAGCGTGGATGCAGAGCAAAGAAAAGCGATCTATCACCGTATTGATTCTGTTTCGGGTGCGGCTGCCAAATTTGCCATTGCCAATGAATATGATAAGATGATGAGTTCGATGGGTGCACAGGGTACCAATGCATTTACTTCATTTGAGCAGACGGTCTATACCGATGATGTGCCTTCCAATTCAGCGGATAAATACCTGAAAGTACAGGGAGAGCGTTTTCGTAATCCGCAATTCAGGATATTTCATACCGAACTGGAAGCCGTATACGAAGAAAAGAATCGTGGTCTTGATAACGATGGAAGAAAGGTATTTGAAAAATTATTTGCCGAACTGTTCAAGAACCATAATTATGGCAAGCAGACCACCATTGGTACTATTGAACACCTCAAAAACCCTTCATTGCAGGAAATAAGAAAATACTTCAATACTTATTATGTTCCTAATAATATGGGTGTTATCATGTCGGGTGATTTTGATCCTGACGCAATGATCAAGAAAATTGATGCTACTTTTTCTTACATGCAGAATAAACCTGTGCCCAAATACAGTTTCGAACCCGAGCAACCCATAACTGCGCCGATGACCGCAGAAGTAGTGGGCCCCGATGCAGAAAGTGTTACTATCGGTTTCCGCCTTCCGGGAAATAAATCAAAAGATGTTTTACTGGCCGACCTGGTTGGACAAATATTAACCAATGGCAAGGCCGGATTGATGGACCTGAACCTGGTAAAAAAACAAAAACTACTCAGGGCTTCTGCTTCAGCCAATACCCTGATAGATTATGGCGTTCTGTTCATGCAGGGATCACCAACGCAGGGGCAATCGCTGGAAGAAGTGAAGACACTCATGTTGGGTGAGATCGATAATCTTAAAAAAGGGAATTTTGACGCAGACCTTATCACTTCTATCATCAACAATCAAAAGAAATTCAAAATACAGGCCACAGAATCTTACGGATCAAGGGCAGGCGACCTGATGAATGCATTCACCAACGAACTCGACTGGAAAGACGAAGTGGCGTATACAAGTCTCTTATCCAAATTGACCAAACAGGATATTACGGCTTTTGCCAACAAATATTTCCAGGATAATTATTTAGTGATCTTTAAACGCAAGGGGGAAGACAAGAACATTGTGAAAGTAGACAAGCCACCGATCACACCGGTAGAAACTAACCGTAACGCACAATCGGACTTTGTAAAGATGGTAAACAACATGCCAGCCTCTCTGATGAAACCGGTTTGGGTTGATTATTCCAAAGACCTGCAGCAATCAAAACTAGGACCTGTGGATGTTTTGTATGTTCAGAATAAGGACAATAGCCTCTTTCGCCTGAAGTATCGTTTCGATATGGGCACATGGAACAATAAAAAACTGGGCCTGGCAGCACAGTACATCCAGTTCCTGGGTACGGATAAGATGAGTGCCGAGGAAATATCCAAAGAGTTTTATAAGATCGCCTGCAACTTTACTGTCAGCGCTGCCCCGGAATTCACAACAGTTAGCATTGATGGGCTACAGGAAAATTTCGATAAAGCGGTAAGCCTTTTTGAGAACCTGATGAAGAATTGTAAACCTGATGAGAATGCCCTGAAGTCGTTGAAAGCAAGATTAACAAAATCAAGAACAGATGCCAAAGCGAATAAAGGTGCCATTATGAACGGGCTTGTATCCTACGCCCGTTATGGTGAAAAGAATCCTTTCAATAATGTATTAAGCAATGATCAACTGAATGGTGCTACAGCAGATGAATTGGTTACCTTATTGCATGATATGGTCAACTATTCTCACAAGATCATTTATTATGGTCCAAAACCGCTGGCTCAACTGACTGCTGGCCTGGCTGCCATTCACCCGGTGCCGGCATCCTTTAAGCAGGCAACAGCGCCCACGCAATTCAAGACCACCGAACAAACACAGAACCAGATATTGTTTGCCGATTATAATATGGTGCAGTCTGAGATCCGCTGGGTACGCAATACAGCAGCTTACAATGCCGAGCAGGAGCCGGTTGTGGATATTTTTAATAATTATTTTGGCGGAGGAATGGGCGCCCTTGTTTTTCAAACCATCAGGGAATCCAAAGCACTCGCCTATTCTACTTTTGCATTTTATGCAGTACCGGATAAGAAAGAAGATCCGTTTTATACATTGGCCTATGTGGGTTGCCAGGCAGATAAATTCAATGAATCTATTGTAGCGATGAATGAATTGCTGAACGACCTGCCAAATGTTGCAGCAAATGTTGAGTTTGCCCGTGCCGGTATTAAAAAGGATATTGAAACAGAACGGATAACACAGGACGGCATTATCTTTAATTATTTAACGGCACAGCGCAAGGGATTGAATTATGATATCCGTAAAAAAACTTATGCCGCTGTTGACAAGATTGGTTACAATGAACTGAAACAATTTCACAGCCGGTACATTGCCAACAAACCATATACTTATTGTATCGTTGCATCAGAAAAAAAGCTGAAAGAAGATGATATGAAAAAATACGGCTCGGTTAAAAAACTGGGATTGGATGAAATATTCGGGTATTAATAAATTTTAAGCAAATGAATAAAAGAGTCATGTTTAAACGTGACTCTTTTATTTTTGGTATTGTTCTATACTTTCCCGTTTTTAATTTCATCAACAACAAGCGGATCAAGTAAAGTGCTGGTATCTCCAAGATTTTCAGTTTCCCCTTCTGCAATCTTTCTTAAAATGCGCCGCATGATCTTACCACTGCGTGTTTTTGGTAATCCACTTACAAATTGAATCTTATCCGGTTTTGCAATGGCGCCAATTACCCTTGTAACGGTTTGTGCAATATCAGCCCTTCTTAAATGCTCATCTTCATGATGTCCGTTGTAGATCACATAAGCATAGATGCCTTGTCCTTTGATATCATGCGGATAGCCTACTACGGCGCTTTCTACAACACCCGTGTGCATGTTGATGGCATTCTCCACTTCGGCAGTACCAATGCGGTGGCCACTTACATTCAGTACATCATCCACCCTTCCCGTAATGCGGTAATTGCCTGCTTCATCGCGTAAGCAACCATCACCGGTAAAATATAAATTTTTGTAAGTAGAAAAATAATTCAGCCTGCAGCGTTCATGGTCACCGTAAGTGGTACGCAATATACCGGGCCATGGAAATTTTATACAAAGATTACCGCTTACATTATTACCTTCAATGATCGCCCCGTTCTCATCTACCAGTACGGGCTGAACGCCGGGCAAAGGCAATGTTGCATAAGTAGGTTTTGAAGGTGTTACGCCTGCTAAGTTCGAGATCAGTATTCCACCCGTTTCCGTTTGCCACCAGGTATCCACAACCGGGCATTTTTTCTTCCCTATATTTTCGTCATACCAATGCCAGGCTTCTTCATTGATGGGTTCGCCAACCGTGCCTAAAATTTGTAATGATGAAAGATCCTTGCCGGCTAAAGGTGCTGTGCCAAATCCCATTAAACTGCGTATAGCCGTTGGCGCTGTATATAATATGTTCACTTTGTGTTTATCAACAATATCCCAGAACCTTCCTGCATCGGGATAA
>JAYWAN010000177.1:0-9847 GCA_043782405.1 Chitinophagaceae bacterium | reverse complement strand
CTGGAGATCAGCAAGACCAGCGGTTCGTTAAAGTATTTTCCCTTTTTAGATGACTTGGTAAGTGGTAAAAAAACGATTGACGACATAAAAAAATATGCGGGCAATGGAGAGACGGGCTATGACAGTGTTGGTTATTATAAATTACTGGTAAGAACCGAGACCGAATATTTTAAACGGATGTCGTCGCCATCAAGGGATACACCCATTGCTTTCTTTGGCGTGAATGGGTTAAGGGAAATGCTGCAAAACAAAGCCATCCTTCATTTCATCACCCCCATTAATACACTCCATACCCAAAGCAATCTCAACATCAGGATGAAAGCGATAGATTCCTTATCGGCAGTCGATCTCTATTATATGATGGTGATGGGCGAGTCTGAAATCTATACTTCCAGTTATAAACACAGTTTTGAACGCATGTTGCAGCGAATGGGAAAAAACCCTAAAGCTGACTCTTTATTATTGAATGTACATTTTGATCTTTTCAGGAAGTTCATTAAAATGGCAGCCAATTTCAACCAGCTGGATGATTTCTTAAAGCTAATGCCGCTTTCAAAATCCTCTGTCCTCATGCAGGCCTTCGTAGCCAACCTCGATAAGACCGGTAACCTGGAAGATGCCGTAGATGTTGCCGACGCCTACAGCAGTATCAGCAATAAAAAATTGCTAAAAACAATCCTGGGCCATGTTATTGAAAATGAAAAACTATGTATAGCTAACAATAACGAGAACGGCAAGACGATTTACCGGGTGCTGAAAACCATTTTTCAATCGGCTGACAGCAGTGTAAAAACTGACCTGGCCAAAGAAATCGGGATACCCTCTGTCTTTAGTATCGATAACAAAAGCCTGGCCGATGACAGTGGCCGCATCATACAGCAACATTTTATTTACGGCGATGCAGATGGTAAAGATGATTATAATGGTTTTATCAATTCATTTTCCCAGGCAGACTGGAAAGTAGTGATAAAAGAGGAGTGGGCAGAGGTGAGGTCGCTGAAAGGCCCTAAAATACTGATCTTTGCCAACCGCCCGCTTGATAATGATTCGAACCTTGATGACAGTGCCCAGGTGCATTTGAACAGATACCTTGTACAGCATAATATGGAACCCTCCATCGTTGTACACCGCGGACATAGTTATTGGCTGCCCCGAACGCTCGAACTAATGCCGGCCAACGTTAAGATAGCGGTACTTGGATCCTGTGGCGGTTTTAAAAACCTGAACAAGATACTGGAATACAGTCCGGATGCAAATATTATTTCTACCAAAGAGATCGGCAAGCGTGATATCAATAAGCCCATCCTTAATTATATCAATCAAACCCTTCTTTCGGGCAAGCCACTGGTTTGGAAAAATATGTGGGCCACACTTACAAGCCTGTTTGCGGCAACCAATACTGAAACCCGCCAATCCTGGGAAGATTATATACCGCCTTACCGAAACCTTGGCGCAATTTTTATTAAAGCGTATAATAAAATAACTGGAGAGTAAGTTTATGATTTATTGTTTGCCCTGTTTCTGAATATACAGGGATCGCCTACAAAAAACTAAGGTCAATTTTTTACCTATACAACAGGAACCACAATTTGTTAACTTTGTTTCATGAGCGAACCGGTTAAGGCAAAAAGAAAAATATTTAATTTCTCCTTGTTGCAAAGAGTATTTCATTTTGCGGCTCCTTACAAAAATAAATTTTATGGCTCTTTATTATTGGCCTTAGTGCTGGCAGTACTGGCACCTATACGGCCTTTTTTGATCCAGTTAACCATCAACGATGGTATCAATGATGGTATTAAACAAAATACACTTACCCACTTTATACATACTCCCGGCGGATTTATCATTGAAGTAACCATTATCCAGATCGTTTTGCTATTGCTGGAAACGGGTTGCCGTTTCTTCTTTACTTTTCTTACCGCATCACTTGGGCAAAGCGTGGTAAAAGACCTCAGGGTAAGTACCTATAACAAAATACTTCACCTTAATTTATCGCAATACGACAAAACCCCTATCGGCACACTCACCACCAGGACCATCAATGACATTGAATCCATCAATGATATTTTCAGCGACGGTTTAATTCCTATCATTGCCGACCTGCTTTCCATTATTTCTATTTTGATCTATATGTTTTGTGTGAGCTGGAAACTGACCCTGGTATGCCTGGCGCCCTTTCCACTGCTCATTGTTGCCACTTATTTTTTTAAAGAGAGTGTTAACAAATCGTTTATCCGTGTACGTAATGCCGTGGCCAACCTCAATGCATTTGTACAGGAACACATTACCGGCATGAGCGTGGTACAGGCATTTGCTGCCGAAAAAAGGGAGTTCAAAAAATTCAATAGTATTAATAAGGAACACCGCAATGCAAATATCAAAGCCATTTTTGCCTACTCTGTCTTTTTTCCTATTGTAGAGTTGGTGATGGCATTATCCATCGGCCTGCTGGTTTGGTGGGCTGCCAAAGGAGTAGCGGGGCAAGAGCAGGCCGCCAAAATCGCCGGCGTCATCACTTCATTCATCATGTGCCTTAATTTGTTGTTCAGGCCACTAAGGGTTATTGCCGATAAGTTCAACGTGTTGCAAATGGGCATGATCGCCAGTGAAAGGGTTTTTAAAGTATTGGATAATGAAGACACGGCAACAAATGACGGCAATTATACACCCGTACAAATGAAAGGGAAGGTTGAGTTTGATAAAGTGTGGTTTGCTTATGATGAAGAACATTATGTTTTAAAAAATATTTCCTTCTCCATCAGTGCGGGCGAAACCCTTGCCATTGTAGGTCATACCGGCAGTGGCAAAACATCCATCATCAGCCTGCTAAACCGTTTGTACCATATTCAAAAAGGCGCCATAAATATCGATGGCCATAATATTGAAGAATACAGGCTGGATGCATTGCGCAGTAAGATCGGCGTAGTACTGCAGGATGTTTTCTTATTCAGCGGTTCTGTGCTCGACAATGTAACCCTTCGCAATCCCGATATTAAAAGAGAAGAAGTGGTAAGGGCGGCAAAACTCATCGGCATCCATGATTTTATTATGCGGTTGCCCGGTAATTATGATTATCATGTAATGGAAAGAGGAGCAACCCTTTCGCTGGGCCAGCGTCAGCTATTATCTTTTGTAAGGGCATTACTATATGATCCGGCGATTTTGATCTTAGATGAAGCTACCTCATCAGTGGATTCGGAAAGTGAAGGCCTTATCCAGCATGCCATTGACCAGTTAATTGCCGGCCGTACATCCATCGTCATTGCTCATCGCCTTAGTACCATCCGCAAGGCTAATAAGATCATGGTATTGGATAAGGGCGAGATCAAAGAAATTGGTAGTCATAATGAACTGCTGGCAAAGCAGGGTTTTTATTACCAGCTTCATAAAATGCAGTTTGAAAAGCAAGCCAGCATGGCTTAAGTTGCTATACTCAAAAACCGCATATTTTTTACGCTTTTTTATCTCCCGGATTTCGGATTTCAGCCCCCCGGCCTTATCTTTGCGGCAAATTAGAGGTAGTATATGGCATCTAAGAGCATCAAATCATTACTGGTAGCGGTTTTCAGCCTGGGTTTACTCATTTTTTCAGCCCCGGCATTTGCCCAGCCCGGAGAGCAAAAAGAGCCGGTTAAGGAAAAAAAGATATTTGATGCCAATGAAGTGATCTTCGGCCATATCATGGATGCTCATGAATTTCATTTTTTATCCTATAAAGACGGTGAAGGCAAAGAACATCATGCTACCATTCCCCTGCCCGTTATTCTTTACTCAAAAGAAAAGGGGTTCTCTTTCTTCATGTCGTCTAAATTCCATCACGGGGAAGAGAATTACAATGGATATACCCTGCTGACCAATGAAAAAATCGACGAACTAAAACTAGACCGTAATAAATATGCTGCCGGAAAAATTGTTGCTGTAAATGATTCAGGCGAAATCGATACTACCGTAAACGTTTTTGATTTTTCAATGACCCGTAATGTTGTGCAGATGTTACTGGCCTTGACCTTACTTGTTTTCATTCTTATTAAAGTTGCAAGGCGTTATGGAACAGGTGTTGGAATTACTTCTGCACCAAAGGGAATGCAAAACACCATGGAAACCATCGTCAACTTTGTTAATGATGAAATTTGCAGACCAAACCTTGGCGCCAAAGCAAACAAATATCTTCCTTACCTGTTAACGGTATTCTTATTCATCCTTATCAATAATATTGTGGGTCTTATTCCCGGCACTGCAAACGTTACCGGTAATATTGCTTTCACATTCATATTAGCGATCATTTCTTTCGTGGTGATCCTGTTCAGCAGTAATAAACATTACTGGATGCACATCATCAATCCCCCCGGTGTGCCGGGTTGGGTAAAGATCATCTTAGTGCCTGTAGAGATACTGGGCATTTTCACCAAGCCATTTGCATTAATGATCAGGTTATTTGCCAACATGGTGGCAGGTCATATCCTTATCATTTGTTTGATCTCGCTCATTTTTATAATGGCGGCATTGAACCAGTACATAGGTTGGGGCTTTGCACCATTCTCTATTGCATTTACCATTTTCATTTATTTCATTGAAGTGCTGGTGGCTTTTTTACAGGCATTTATTTTTACGATATTAACGGCAGTGTTCATAGGACAGGCATTTGAAGGTGGCCATGATGATCATGCGCATGATACTGCTGTTGCACATTAATGACTTAAGTCTTTTTTAACCAATATAAAATCAGAATCATGGATTTATTGAATGTAATGTTAAGCACGCCACTGGCAAATGCAGGTGGTGCTATCGGTGCAGGGCTTGGTGCTATCGGTGCCGGTATCGGCATTGGCCAAATCGGTAAGGGTGCATTGGAATCAATTGCACGCCAGCCCGAAGCTATCAATGATATCCGCAGCAACATGATCCTTACTGCCGCGTTGGTAGAGGGTGCAGCATTGTTCGCTATTATCATCGGTTTCTTAGCCATGGTGCTTTAAAACCTTTACTGCATCCAAAGTACAGGGCGGAGGATGCAGTATTTTACCCCCTAACCCCCTGAAGGGGGAATGGGGAAATGATTTTATAGTTAACATTAGTTCTTTGTAGCATCATCGTTGTGAACTTGTTCTGTTATTTTTTCTTTTTAATAAAAAGAAAAAATAATCTCTCTTGTGCCACATACCATTATGCGACATTTATAAATTCACTAAATTAAACTCTCCCTTTAGGGAGATGGAGGGTATTTATTATGCAATTACTTACACCGGCCTTAGGCCTTTTACTTTGGACGCTCCTGGCCTTCCTTATTGTTTTTTTCCTGTTGAAAAAATTTGCATGGCCCGCCATCATTGGCGGGTTGGCAAAAAGGGAAAAGACCATCGCTGATTCTTTGGCATCTGCCGAAAAGATCAAACTGGAGATGGCACAGATGAAGAATGATAACGAAGCTATCCTTGCCAGCGCCCGTGAAGAAAGGGCTACCATGCTGAAAGAAGCAAAAGAAACAAAGGACAAAATGATCGCTGAGGCAAAAGAAGAAGCGAAAGTACAGGCCTCCAAGATCATCACCGATGCACAGGCTTCTATCAATCACCAGAAAATGGCTGCACTTACCGAAATAAAGAACCAGGTAGGTAATTTAGTGATAGAAGTGAGTGAGAAAGTATTGCGCAAAGAATTAAGCAATAAAGCTTCGCAGGAAGAATATATTAAGCAATTGGCAACTGAAGTAAAGCTCAATTAAGCATTAAGCGTTAAGAATTATTCAACGCTTAACGCTGCATCATAACTGAATAAAATGAACAACCCGAGATTAGCAGGCAGGTACGCAAAAAGTTTACTCGATCTGGCCACCGAGCAGGACCAGGTTGATGCGGTATGTGCCGATATGAAATGGCTGCACAGTGTTTGTAAAAGCAATCATGATTTTGTGTTGGTATTGAACAGCCCGGTTATCAAACCATTGATCAAAGCAAAAATCATCGGTGCGGTTACTGATGGCAGGGTTAGCAAATTAACTACGGCTTTTATCGAATTATTAGTAAAGAAAGCGCGTGAAATTAATTTACCCGAGATTGTAATGTCTTATATTGATCAGTTCAATAAAATAAGGAATATCCACAAAGTAAAGATCACTACTGCGGAGCCCATATCCGAGGAAATGAAGAAAGCTATCATGGCCAATGTAAATACTACATCAGCAGGCGAAACATTTGAAATTGAGACTCATGTAAATGATGAGCTCATCGGCGGTTTCTTACTGGAAACTGATGGTACATTGGTTGATGCCAGTATTTTAAGGGACCTGAAGGATATTCAAAAGCAATTCATGAATAACGACTACCTGCACAGGATCAGGTAATGATATTTCCAATAGAAATGTAAAAGGCTGTTACTGATGTAGCAGCTTTTTTATTGAAAGGTCGACCACCTTTGAAAGGTGGTCGACCTTGTTTAATGATTGCCTACATAGAATTAGGTAATGATATTCCCGATAAAAAATGTAAAAAACTGTTACCCATGTAGCAGCTTTTTATTTAAAGGTCGACCTCCTTTGAAAGGTGGTCGACCTTATTTAAAATCCAAACACCGGCGTCTTAATATCATGATAAAATAAAAAGGTCCATTTTTCTGCTGCTCCCTGTTGCCACCATTGCTGGCGCAGCTCCATACATTTCTTTCCGTCAAAATCATATTTGGCCACAAACCTGTTCTTCATCTGTTGCAGCTGAGGTGCCACATCACCGCCAAAGAAGATCTTCTGTCCGTCTTCTTCTAGCATAAAAACCTGGTGAAAGGGGCAGTGTGCGCCGGTCACTGTATATCTGATATAGCCATCTATGATGCCGTCGCCGGTAGTAAAGGCAACATTATCCATTTCATTCAATATCCTGAACTCATCCGGTGTATAAGAAGGCTTGCCTTTTGCCATTGCAAAATCAAACTCGTCTTTATTTACATAATAAGTGGCATTAGGAAAACTTGTAAATTTTTTTTGCAAAATTTTATCTTCTCTTGCAATACCGCCCGAATGGTCTTTATGCAAATGACTGAGCAAAACCTTGGTTACTTCCATCACACCGATACCATTGTTCAGTAAATTCTGGTGAATCTGTAATGTGCCGTCCGGGTTTGAAAAACCAAGACCGGTATCAATAATGATAATATCTTTTGAAGTGATTACCGCAAAGGGCTGTATCTCTACCAGCAAACTTCCTTTGGTACGCTGCTGCAGGTCATCTGTTGATGTATCAAAAGGAATGAATTTTTTTGTTGCATCTATCGTGAACGCACCCTCGCTTAATGGAATTATTTTCATTTCGTAAATTTAATCTGTATAAACAGGTTAACAAATTAACAGATTGACGTCTTAACGCAACACCATCTGCCTGTCTGCATCAAGTTTAATCAGGATAAATAACAGTACAGTAAAGGTTAATAAGGAAGAACCGCCATAACTCATCAAAGGCAATGTGATACCAATAACAGGTGCCAGCCCGATGGTAACACAGATGTTGATGGCCACATGGAAAAAAATAATGCCGGCAACAGCGTAAGCGTACACCCTGCTGAAAGTACTTCGTTGCCGTTCTGCAATTTTTACGATGCGCAGCAAAAGGCCCAGGTACAATAACATCAGCAATGCACTACCCCAGAAGCCAAAATTTTCACCCACGGAAGTAAAAATAAAATCGGTATGTTGTTCGGGTACAAAATCACCCTGGGTTTGTGTGCCTTTTAAAAAACCCTTGCCTAAAAAACCCCCGGAGCCAATGGCGATCTTGGATTGCTTTACATTGTAATTCTGTTGCTCATTTTTCCGTTGTTTTGTTTTTGCTTCTTCCGAATTGGCGATATCAACTGTGGTATTACCACTAAACGGGTTGTCTACACCCATCATACTGAAAATACGGTCGGCCTGGTAATTCTTAAAAACGTGCTTAAAAGCAAAAGGCACAATTACGCCAACAAATACCGAACAAAAAGCCCAGGCACTTATTATCACCAGTAACAAACGGCTGTTGCGTTTTATTTTTCTCCGGTTATAATAAATTACCAGTACTGCTAAAACAGCAAAAGCGATCAACAATGTCTTTGTATGAAACAAAAGTGATACCACCAGCAGTATGGCCATAGCTGTACCACTGACCAGGTATACCGGTGGTAACCCTTCCCTGTACATAGGAATTAAAAAGGCAAAATAAACCAATGCCAGGCCTGTTTCACCCTGCAATACCGAAAGCACGGCAGGAGCAAACGCAATTGCAGCAGCGATCATTTGTGACCTGGGTCTTCTAAAATCCATCTCGGGCATGGAAAGATATTTTGCCAGGGCCAGTGCTGTAAATATTTTACACAATTCAACCGGCTGAAGATTCATGAAGCCCAATGGTATCCAGCTTTTGGAACCCTTGATTTCTTTCCCTACAACAAATGTGGCCAGTATCAACACGATCCCTACCAGGTAAGAGAGATTGGCGGTTGCTGTAAACAACTTACTATCGGTGAGCAAAATAAAAATAGCCAGCACGCAACAAGCACCAAAATAAAATAATTGTTTGCTATAATTTTTTTTAAACCCCAGGAGGCTCTGTACAAGATTATCATTGCTCCTGTATTCCACAGAAAAAATACAGAGCAGGCCGATGATAACAATAAGGGCATATAGCCAGATCATCACCCAGTCTATTCCTTTTGATATGGAAGGATTTTTTTTATACATGTTTGGCCAATAGTCAATAAAAAATGGTAAGGAATTGGAATTTTGTGCTGCACTCGCTATTCACCATTCGCTACCTACTTTATCGAATCTTTAGACACAGGTTTCTTTTTTTCATCCGGTAAAATAGCCTGTGGATTAATTTTCGTTTTATTATTGCCACTGTCTTTCTGTGGCAGTTGTTTCTTCAGTGAATCCTTATCTTTTTTTATTTTATCTAATGCGTCTTCCTCATCCGTTTCATCAAGGTCCATAGTGTCTTTAACGATCCTGAGGTACCCCTTGGCGATCAGGTAAGCCGAATCTTTTGAATGGGCCATTGAATCCTGTCTTTTCAATTCGGTAAAAATGCGTGCCGGTATCAGGTTAAGGTTTGACAGTTTTTCAATTCTGTCCAGGCGTCCTTTATCCGTGATGGTATCTTTTAAATATTTTTCGATCATCAGTCCTACTATCGGTGCAGCATAAGTGCCCCCAAAACGTCCGCTGTTTTCCACCACGCACATGATGGCGATCTTTGGATTATCCCTTGGGGCAAAGCCACAGAAAAAAGCATGGTTGGGTTGTTTAACTCCCCTGAAATAATTCTCTACGGTACCTGTCTTTCCGCAGATGGTGATACCGGGAACTTTTGCAGCAATACCTGTACCCCTTTCCACCACCCCCTGCATACCATCGTGTACCGCTTCAAATACGCTATCGGGTATATCAATTGTTCGATGCTTTTCCTTATACTTCGATAGCATATCAAATTTATCACCTCCTTCAATGGAATCTACCAGGTGAGGGATGATGTACCAGCCTTTATTGGCAATGTAGGCCATTTCATTAGCAACCTGGATGGGAGTTACATCCACTTCGCCCTGGCCGATACTGACCGAACGGAAACTGCAATAATTCCATTTCCCGGCTCCATACGCTTTATTGAAAAATGCGGGCGTAGGAATATTCCCTCTTTTTTCTGAAGGTACATCCACACCAAGCTTATGGCCTAACCCAAACGCATACATGTACCTGTCCCAGTTAGCAAGGCTGCTGTCGATATTCGGATATTTAGGGTTGTTGATCACCCGCTGCATTACCGTAGCAAAATAAGTGTTGTCAGATTTTGTAATAGCATTCCGCAGGTCAAAAGTTCCGTAATCCAGG
>JAYWAN010000176.1:0-9859 GCA_043782405.1 Chitinophagaceae bacterium | reverse complement strand
ATGAAGAAGGAAAGATTAGAATTTCGATCAGTTTATTTCTTTTTTTTGATGGCCCGGTTAACCACCTCCGGTAAGAATTGAGATACATCGCCACCATTCTTCAATACATCACGTACAAGTGTAGACGCAACCGAAGTGAACTGCGGCAGGCAGGTAAGGAATACCGTCTCAATATGATTTGCAATACTCCGGTTCATATCAGCAATTGCTTTTTCGTATTCGAAATCATTTACATAACGTATGCCGCGGAGGATAAATTTGGCATTTACCTTTTTGCAGCAATCCACTGTTAATCCATCATAAACAACTGCCTCCACTTTGGGGTTGTCTTTATAAATTTCCCTTAGCCAGTTGAGGCGCTGCTTTTCGCTGAACATGGGTGCTTTATTGGTATTTCTACCGATACCAATAACCAGTTTATCAAAAAGCGGCAATGCCCTGTTGATAATATCAGTATGGCCCAGTGTAACGGGGTCAAATGTTCCGGGAAATAAGCAAATGCGTTGCATGGTTAGATCGTTGCGTTAAGAGAATTAAAGGTAGCACAAATGTGGAACCTTTTGATTGGGGCATTTTGCGTATCCTGATACAATTTCCGCTAAACAACAGGGCTTGCAGGGCTGGTATAACGATCAGTTTATTTGGTTATGCCTGGTATTTTCCGGAGAGCAGGTACAGTACAGCCATCCTTACAGCCACGCCGTTCTCTACCTGTTGTAAGATGATGGACCGGTTACCATCGGCTACATCGCTATCAATTTCCACTCCCCTGTTGATGGGGCCGGGGTGCATGATCACAATTTCCTTATTGAGCCCGTCTAATAGTTTTTTACTTACACCATATGCCTGGTTGTATTCGCGAAGAGAAGAAAAAAGCACCTGGTTCTGTCTTTCGAGCTGAATGCGCAACACATTTGCCACATCGCACCATTCCAATGCTTTCTTCAAATTATATTCAACTTTTACATCCAGCGCTTCACTGATGTATTTGGGAATTAATGTTGGCGGACCGGCTACCATTACTTCGGCACCCATCTTCTTCAGCAGATGGATATTACTTAGGGCAACCCTTGAATGCATGATATCACCGATGAGTACGATCTTCTTCGCCGCTAATGTCCCTAATTTTTCCTGTATGGAAAATGCATCCAGCAAAGCCTGCGTTGGGTGTTCATTGATACCATCGCCTGCATTGATGATCGCAGCAGGAATATGCCTGGCAAGGAAATGCGGTGCCCCACTGGCGCTGTGCCGCATCACCACCATATCCACTTTCATACTTAAAATATTATTCACTGTATCCAATAAGGTTTCGCCTTTTGCTACAGATGAAGCGGAAGTGGTGAAATTGATCGTGTCGGCGCTCAGGCGTTTTTCGGCAAGCTCAAAAGATATCCTTGTACGGGTGCTGTTTTCATAAAATAAATTCACAATGGTAACATCGCGTAATGAAGGGACTTTCTTTATAGGCCTTTGTAAAACTTCTTTGAATTGCTGCGCAGTGGAAAGGATAAGGGAAATGTCTGCTGCGGAAATGTCTTTAATGCCCAGGAGATGTTTAGTAGATAGTTGCATTAAAAAGCAAAGTTATAGTAAATTTTGTTATTTCACACAAAGTTTCAGGCAGAAGGCCGCAGGGAAATTCGCTTTAAGGAGTGAGCAGTACCACGTGTTTGTTACCATCTTCACCCTTTATAAGTTTTACTTTATCCTGCTTATTTGTAGCCAATGACATGCCCACATAATCGGCCTGAATAGGGAATTGCCGGTGCTCCTTTCTATCTATCAATACGCACAATTCCACTTTTGCCGGGCGGCCATAGTCGAGCAACACATCCAACGCGGCTTTGATGGTTCGGCCAGTGAATAATACATCATCGATCAATACCACATTTTTGTTTTCTATAGGGAAGGGAATATTCATGGTATCGGGTGCCAGTATTTCCCTGCGGATATCATCGCGGTAAAAGGTGATGTCCAATTGCCCGTATTGTATTTTTTTTAAAGGATGGGCCTGGTGCATAGCTGCCACAAGTTCATCTGCCAATACCACGCCTCCCTGTTGTATCCCTATAAAAACAACATCATCCATATTGGGATATTGTTTCAATACCAGTGCGGCAAGGTCTTTGATCTGCGATTGTAGCGCTGTATGATTCAGTATCTCTTTCATTTTTTATTTCTCCTGTAAAAAAGGGTAACGGTAATCCGTAGGTGAATTAAATGTTTCTTTGATCGTTCTTGCACTGAGCCAGCGGTAGAGGTTCAAGATCGATCCTGCCTTATCATTGGTACCGCTGCCTCGTGCACCGCCAAATGGCTGTTGGCCTACAACCGCACCGGTAGGTTTATCATTGATATAAAAATTGCCGGCGCTGTTGCGTAATTTATTTGTAGCGAGTTCCACTGCAAAACGGTCTTTTGCAATCACAGCCCCTGTTAATGCATAGGGTGAAGTGTTATCAACCAGTTTCAATGTTTCTTCAAATTTATTTTCATCGTATACATATACCGTTAGTACAGGGCCGAATAACTCTTCGCACATGGTTACATAATGCGGATCGCTTGCTTCTATTACCGTAGGCTCAATAAAATAACCATTGGTCTTATCACAGGTGCCGCCAACCCATATTTTAGCGCCGCTGTTTCTTCTTCTTGCCCCCCTGATATAACTCTCCAACTTATCAAAACTTTTTTCATCGATCACCGCATTGATGAAATTGGTGAAGTCTTCCACCGTTCCCATTTTCATGGTCTTTACCTCTTCAACCAGTTTCTTTTTCACTTCCGCAGCGATATTTGAAGGAATGTAGGCCCTTGATGCTGCAGAACATTTTTGCCCCTGGTATTCGAAAGCGCCCCTGGCCAGTGCCGTTACTACCACATTGGGATCGGCACTTTTATGTGCAATCACAAAATCTTTTCCGCCTGTTTCGCCAACAATGCGCGGGTATGACCTGTACATGCCCATATTCTTCCCGATGGTTTCCCACATTTTATTGAATACACCGGTACTGCCGGTAAAATGTATCCCTGCAAAATCGGGATGATTAAAAACAACTTCGCCAATGGTGGGGCCATCAATAAAAACAAGGTTGATGACACCATCGGGCAAACCTGCTTCCTTTAATACACGCATGAATAGCTGTGCACTGTAAACCTGTGTGTTGGCACATTTCCAAACAACCACATTGCCACACATGGCAGCAGATGTTGGAAGGTTTCCCCCGATAGCGGTAAAATTAAAAGGTGTTAGTGCAAAGACAAAGCCTTCGAGCGGACGATACTCCATCCTGTTGTACATGCCTTCACCACTGATAGGCTGCTGGCGATAAATATCACTTAAGAAATGAACATTGAAACGAAGGAAGTCTATCAATTCACATGCACTGTCTATCTCGGCCTGGAAACAGTTCTTGCTTTGTCCCAGCATGGTAGTACCGTTAATGTATGGACGATATTTACCTGCTAACAAATCAGCAGCTTTTAAAAATATATTGGCCCTGTTCTCCCAACTCATGTTGGACCATTTGTCCTTTACTTTCAGTGCAGCATTAATGGCTTTGGTTACATGCTTTGCTTCACCAATATGAAATTGTCCCAGTAAATGTTTTCTTTCATGCGGTGGGCGCAGTTCCATTGTTTTTCCGGTTCGCACTTCCTCATTACCGATGTACATGGGTACATCTATCTTTTCTTTTTTTAGTTCGGCCAAGACTTCTTTCAATCTTTTTTTTTCGGCAGAACCGGGGGCATAAGAAAGTACCGGTTCATTCACTGGCATCGGGTAGTAAAAATCTCCGTATTGCATGATCGATATTTTTATTGTTTGTGAAAGTTCAACAAAGGTATGCCGTACAAGTGAGTGACACAACTATGCTAAATAGAAATTCCAAAGCTTGTTAAATATGTATTTTCAAGCAGAGATGCTAAGTGGCAGAGGCGCAAAGGAAATCACGTATGCCATAGTTTACTGCTTAGCGTCTTAATTTCTTTGCACTTTTGCATGAAACTAACTTTCAGTTTCCTTTTCGCTCATCAGATAAGCCTTAATAAAACCATCCAGTTCACCATCCATCACCGGCCCCACATTACCCACTTCATGATCGGTTCGGTGGTCTTTGATCATCTTATACGGGTGAAAAACATAGCTGCGTATCTGGCTGCCCCATTCTATCTTTTTCTTTTTGCTGTTGGCAGCATCTTTTAGTGCATTGCGTTTTTGTAATTCTATCTCATACAAACGGCTTTTCAGCATCTGCATGGCCAATTCGCGGTTGCCGAGCTGGCTCCTGTCCTGCTGGCAAACTACTACAATACCTGTAGGGATATGCGTTAACTGTACTTTGGTCTCTACTTTGTTTACATTTTGTCCGCCTGCACCACCACTTCTCGATGTTTCCATTTTTACATCGGCAGGATTGATATCGATCTTAATGGTATCATCCACCATGGGATAAACATTCACCGATGCAAAAGAAGTATGGCGCCGTGCATTACTGTCAAATGGTGAGATACGAACCAGGCGGTGCACACCATTCTCTGATTTTAAAAAACCATAGGCAAAATCGCCTTCAAACTCGTAGGTACAAGTTTTAATACCCGCGCCATCGCCCCATTGCCAGTCGATTTCTTTCACTGTCCAGCCCTGCTTTTCACCGTACATGCGGTACATACGTGCAAGCATTTCGGCCCAGTCCTGGCTTTCTGTTCCACCTGCACCGCTGTTGATCTGTAATACAGCCGGGAGTTCATCTTCGGGTTCGTTGAGTGTACTTTTAAATTCGGCCTCTTCAATTTTTTCGATGGCGATACCATGAGCTTCTTTCACTTCTTCCTCGGTGGTGTCGCCTGCTTTCCAGAAATCAAACAGCACAGCAAAATCCTCAACGGCAGTATTCACTGCATGATAAAGATTTAACCAATACTCGTTTACTTTTATTTCTTTTAAAATAGAAGTTGCCCGGGCATTATCATCCCAAAAGCCGGGCGAAAGTGAAAGTTGTTTATCGTTTGCTATTTTAGCTTCCCTGTTAGCGACGTCAAAGAAACCTCCCCAAGACCAATACACGGTCCCTCATAGATTTGAGTTGTTCTGTTGTCATGCTGCAAATATAATAGAAATTTGTGGTTTATCGTTTGGGTTACACATAAAAAAACTGCTGATTCTCTTGCATCTTTTACTGCTAATTTATATTTTACTATCATAAATTTAAAAAAATAAAAAGTATAATTTTCACACTGTTGGCGGGTACAGCAGTATTGCTACAACTGCCTGCCTGCGGGCAGGACATCCCTATAAATAAATTTGATAACCGGGGCATTGAAGTGATCAATAGTTTTATGACAGCACTCGTGGATAATCAAACCGATGAGATGGCTGCCCAAAAGCCGCCCTGCCTTTTATTCACGTGTCGGAATATGATAACAGCGGAAAAATCTTAAACGTGACCGGCTCGATTTCAGTTTTAAGAAAGCCTGGCAGAATGCGAAATTCTATAAGATACCGGTATCGGTTACACGCATACAAAGGCAAAATTTAACGGCCATTGGTTTTGGTGCAACTGCCCAGGCGGGAACAGGATTTAAAGTATGGATCGCTAAAAAAGATGGTGTGGCGGGAATGCCGGCACCACTGAATATCTTTTTTCCGTCAGATGGTTCGTCGCAAAAACTTAATTACTATGGAAGTTTATAGCAGCTGCCATCCAGTACATTCAGGACAAAAGAATTAGGAACAGGCACTCCCTATTATTCACTTTATATAGGTGATTATAAACGAATCAATATTAACGGGATTGAAAACCTGGTAGCAAATTTTCCTGTTTTACCCGTATGCACCGATGTAAGGACGGTCCACCTTGAAGTACATTCCAGCCAGGCGGTAGCGAGGGATTTCATCAGCAAACTTGATCTTGCTTCCATCAACCGCATGATACAGGAATTGTAGCTAATACAAACCAACTACTAAAGCCATTTCCATAGTATGTGTATATTATGAGGAGAGGAAGAATTTTATACCCCGCAGGGCGCCCGCACTGTGCATAATTTCTTTAGCGGCAGGGCTTGCAAAAATGATTTCTTAGTTGTAGCTTACTAGCCATTTAATTATTTATTCCTCACCAATAAAATTTTCTGCAAATGGAAAAAGACCAGGTAACACCTACACCCCGCCGTAAGTTCTTAGGGTCACTCGCAGCAGGAGCTGCAGCGATCGGATTATTTTCTTTTAAACCACCGGTAGCTTTAGCAACAGCAGGTTTTACTGCACCGGAAACGGGATCGCCTGATCCGGCCGATGCCGAAGCCTGGTTCAATAAAGTAAAAGGTAAACACCGTATCGTATACGATGTACCCCGGCCCAATGAGGTATTTCCTTTTGCATGGCCAAGAGTTTTTTTAATGACGAATGCTGCAACGAATACCCCCGAAAGTGATTGCGGTGTGGTGGTTATCCTGCGCCATGATGCAATTGGCTATGCGTTGGAAGACAGCATTTGGGCTAAATATAATTTAGGCCAGGTATTTAAAGCTGATGACCCGCTCACCAAAAAACCTGCAACACGCAATCCGTTCTGGCAACCAAAGCCCGGAGATTTTAAAATACCCGGTATCGGTAACGTTAAGATCGGTATCAATGAATTACAGGAAAGCGGTGTGATGTTTTGTGTATGTGATGCAGCCCTCACAGTTTTCAGTGCTGCATTGGCAGATGGAATGAAAATGCAGGCCGCCGATGTAAAGAAAGAATGGCTGAAAGGATTATTGCCCGGAATACAGGTTGTGCCTTCTGGTGTATGGGCCGTTGGCCGTGCGCAGGAACATAAGTGTGCTTATTGTTATGCGGGATAAGGAATGGTGAATGATCAATATATTTAAAATTTTGAAGGATTAATTCAAATTGCTGGTAGTCATTTCTTACTTGATGAATACCTGGATATGCTGAGTGTATTGACCATTCACTTCTTATTTTTTTTTATTGCTGCATAAGGCCCGTACTTGTGTTGTGCAACAGAAAAGCTATCCGCATAAGGCCCGAATGGGTAATCAAAGGGCTTGGTGGCTATCACGGGCCAGTCGGTCTTAAAATATTTTTCGGGCCGCGGTTGTGAATTTACAAATGCCGCCACATCCCAAGCTTCATCATCCGAAAGCTGCGGAGCTCCCTGGAATTCGGTAAAGGGCATATTGTATTTTACATAACCTGCAAGTCTTGATATTAAATAAATACCAGCGCTTACATTGTAACTGTGGCTGCCCCATAAGGGCGGATAGATATAACCGGTTGAATCAGGTTTTAAAAGCCCCTCGCCGTTGTCCCCATGACAACTATGGCATTTGAGTACATATACCTGCTTACCGTTATCAATAGACGCAGCCTTGTCGGGAAATGAAAGTACAGTTATCCCCATACCTTTCAACTTCACGTTTTTGGGTACCTTCGCACCTAGCCATTTTAGATAAGCTACCATGGCCTGCATCTCTTTACTGAGACTGTCGAGTTTTTTTCCGTTCAAGCTTCTTTCCATGCAATCGTTTACCCTGAATTCCACTGATTCAAGTTTACCACTGCGGTCGCGGTATTTTGGATAAGTGGAAGCTACCATTGCAAAACAATTCCCATTAAGGCGTGTACCTGCTTCCAGGTGGCAGTTCTCGCAATTCATTCCGTTACTCATCACTGCAACACTCCCTTTTGGTCCAAGGTACCTGGCTGTGTTAATGATCAGTTCTTTTCCATAGCGGATCAATGCATTTTCGGGTGTACGCGGGAGTGAGTTGATATCGGGGATATTCCAGATAGTTGGATCTTCTGCTACTGCAGTATAGCTGATACCGGGCAAAGACCTATAGAGGAGGATGCCGCCCAGGACCATCAGCAGCGAAACAGTAATGGCATAATATCTTATAAACTTATTGCTCATTGGCACGTTAATTTAAGCTGTTTTTTCTAAATAAAAAATATTGGCTTTGTATTTGCATGTCTTAGTTCACTGAAACGATTGGCTTAAAATTAACAGGAAGCCTTTCTTTGTACTTAGCCGTTTTTGGGGTAATGGTTATCTTTGCGAGCCATAGCAATTTCGGATAAAAAAAAAAGGATGCATATCAAAAGAATTCTATTGTTAGCGGGTTTAGGTGTTTTTTTTTCTGCCAGTATCCTCGCATTGGATAATACCTTACTGCCAGATAGCATCACTCCCACATCTACTCAAAAAGAAGCCATTGCATTTGTGGATACCATCAGGGAACTGGAGCCAAGCACTTACTGGCCGAATATAAAGCCTGCACTATTCCTGGAAAACCTGAAAAAAAATATTCATGAGCCTTTGGGTATTTATCCCGGCAGCGGCACTAATTTTTGCGGTTATGGTGCCCTCACCTATTTATTGTTACAGGATGACCCGCTGGGTTATGCAAAACTATTATTACAATTATACAGGGAAAGAAAAGCAAGTTTTGGAAAAACTGTTTTCGATCCTTCCCCGGAAATTACAGCAGCTGCAGGTACACTTAGGTTCAAAGGTATACTTGACATCCATCCTGCCGAACAAATGTGGTACCTGTGCCTTGCCGATCATTTTAAAGGTTACCTGAATTTTTTCAACCGCAAATATGACCCGGGAGATGAAAATACTTTTTGGGCATCCGTAAATTATGCCAAGTTTAACCGCATGGTGAGGAAGTTGCTGAACTATAAAGTATATGCAAGGGGTTCCGATATCATTCGGCCTAGTGTTGGCAATACCTACGATTATATCAGTGAAAAACTCAAGACGGGCATCGTAGTTTTATATATCAACAACCGGATCTTACATAAAAAAAAGCTGGAGAAAATCAAATTGGCCGTGCCTACACATTTTGTTGTACTGCAGCGTATCACCAAGGAGGAAAATACGGTTACACTTACTTACTGGGACTATGGCGGAAAGACCCTTCGGCAATTAAGGACCTATT
This sequence comes from Chitinophagaceae bacterium, assembly GCA_043782405.1. Lineage (GTDB taxonomy): Bacteria > Bacteroidota > Bacteroidia > Chitinophagales > Chitinophagaceae > Ferruginibacter. Next base: position 901 of record JAYWAN010000176.1, on the reverse strand, counting down.
TCCTGCATAAGATCATTTTCGGCATCTCCTATTGTACAAAAAAAGAAGTGAATGAAGAATAAAGTGTCAATAGCAATATCTTTTACAGTTATAACAGTTATTATTTTTTCCTGTTCGGCAAAAAATATTTCGAGTAACTATTATTATGAGCATGAAAAAGCGCTGGACAGCATACAGCAATCATTCAGGGAACTGTACAGGGATAAACCTTTCTCCATCGCTTTTAATGATAAAGCGTTTAATACTGTAACTGTTGAGCTGATAACGGATACGCTTACTTACATTTATGAATTTGGTACAAATGAAAAACGGCTGAACGACACTTTGCACAAATTCCATCTGGATTCGGCGCGTGTTAACCGGCTGGTCCGCCTCATGCAATCGATCCGCTGCACCTGGGTAAATAATTTTGATTATTATGTGGATGAACAAAAAAAATCATTGATATTCATTTCTATCAAACCGGTTGCATTGCACCCCTTCTTATCTTACAAAAAATATTATATCCTCACTTATTATTCGCAACCCCAGCACTTCGACGAACAGGGAAGATTGCTCGATAAAAGAAAATTACGCAGGCTGCGAAAGATAAACGGTGAAATCTTCAGGAGAATAAACGATAAGGTCTGTTATACTGTTTCGGGGCAATTCAGGTGATGCGTCGTTTGCACTTATTTGACAGAACGGTGTTTACTCTTCAGGTATTTTTCCTGTATAACCAGGCCCATTGGTTTTTCATGCACTTTACTCTCCACCCAGCTAACCACATCAAGATAAGCAAAGGCCCTTGTTTCAAAACGGTTCTTTTCAAATTTTTTGACCCTTTGTAAAAAAGCTTCCAGTGCCGGTTTTATTTTGCGGGATGACACATAAAAATTATTGCGCAGGAAAATGAACATCT
>JAYWAN010000175.1:0-60645 GCA_043782405.1 Chitinophagaceae bacterium | reverse complement strand
AGAAAAGTAAATTCCTTTTTTCAAGTGGCGAGTTCTTGCTGAGAAAAAGGCTGTCAGCAATAACATATAATACCCAAAGCATCCCGGCCTGCCATAGGCTGTGCAACATACTCATGCAGAAACTGTAGGAGAGTTGTGTCATGGTTGGTTAGATGTTTTTGGTAAAATCGCTTAAACTTTCCTTACTTATTGTTCTTTTTTAAATCGTTGATCAGGGATTGAATTTTCTCCAGTTCTTCTTCACTGGCAGCATGCCCCCCCAGTGCTTGTAGCACCAGGTTGGTAGAAGAACCGGCAAACAGTGTATCGATCATCCTGTTCACGAATTGTTTTTGTGTTTTTTCGCGGCTAACGGCAGGCTGGTAAATATGGGTCTTGCTACTGTCATCACGGGTTACCAATCCCTTTTCGAACATGATCTGCAGCAGTTTAAGGGTAGTGGTATAGCCCGAATCCTTTGTTTTGGAAAGTACTTCATGTACAGTTCTTACTGTGGCAGATTCCTTATTCCACAGTACCTGGAGTATCTCCAGTTCACTCTCGGTTGGCTTGCTTTGCTTGATTGGTGTCATAATACGATTAATTTCGTATGCCAAGTTACAATTTTACCTGTAATTACCAAATCCGTTTGTAAAATATTTTGAAAGTTTTAAGGATTAAGGCGATGTCGGTCAATAGTTCGGGGTTCGGTCCCGGTGAATATTGACCAATGACTTTTAATTTAAATTATTTCCGGGTATTCCTTATTTCTACATCTGCGCTGCCCAATGCATCAATCAATGCCTTGTATTTGGTTGTTACTTCGTCTTTTTGCTCAACACCGTCAATAGATAATTTTCCTTTCTTTATTGATAAGGTATAATTATCTTTTTTAATCAGGTTATCTCCCGCTAATGCATCCACCAGTTTATCGGTCGGCTGTTTCATGTCGGCTACAACGGTTACGCTGGTTGTATTACTGCTATCATTTTTAATGATGCTGATTTCCTGCCTGATTTCCTGCTTTTTAATTCCCGCCTTACCATAAATACCGGCAAGGGTAGGGGCAATTACCAATGAAACGATACTCATTAATTTGATAAGGATATTCATTGATGGGCCTGATGTATCTTTAAAAGGATCACCAACTGTATCGCCTGTTACAGAAGCTTTATGCGGTTCTGATTTTTTGTAGAACATCTCCCCGTTTATCTCAACGCCTTTCTCAAAAGATTTTTTTGCATTGTCCCATGCACCGCCGGCATTGTTCTGGAACATGCCCATCAGCACGCCACTAACGGTAGCGCCTGCCAGAAAACCGCCCAGTACTTCGGGGCCGAATGCGAAACCGATGATTAATGGAGATAATAAGGCAATAGCACCGGGTAACATCATTTTCTTCAATGATGCCTGTGTAGAGATGGCCACACATTTATCATACTCAGGTTTACCTGTGCCTTCCATGATGCCGGGAATGGTGCGGAACTGCCTGCGCACTTCTTCCACCATTGCCATGGCGGCTTCACCAACAGCACGGATGGCAAGAGAGGAGAATATGAATGGTATCATCCCGCCTACAAATAAACCAGCCAATACCGGCGCTTTATAAATGTCAATGCCTTCAATACCGGAAATACCAACAAAAGCCGCAAACAAAGCCAGGGCAGTAAGTGCAGCCGAAGCAATAGCGAATCCTTTTCCTGTTGCCGCTGTTGTATTACCAACCGCATCAAGGATATCTGTTTTTTCACGAACCTCTTTAGGTAATTCACTCATCTCGGCAATACCACCTGCATTGTCTGCAATAGGGCCAAAAGCATCAATTGCCAATTGCATGGCTGTGGTGGCCATCATACCTGCAGCTGCAATGGCCACACCATATAAACCTGCACACCAGTAACTCATATAGATACCCGAAGCTAAAACCAATATTGGTAAGAAGGTACTTTCCATACCCATTGCAAGGCCGCCGATGATATTGGTGGCGTGGCCTGTACCTGACTGGCGTATGATAGTGTTCACCGGGCGTTTACCCATTGCCGTATAGTACTCTGTTATCACACTCATAAGTGTTCCAACTGCCAACCCTACCATGATGGCGCCAAACACACCGTTCTTTGTGAACACATGTCCACGCAATGTCATGCTATCGGGCATTAAAAAATTAACCAGGAAATAAGAAGCAACTGCAGTAAGTATAATTGATCCCCAGTTACCCATATTTAAAGCATTCTGTACCTTTTGTGTGCTTAATCCTGCGTTTTCTGAAATGCGTACAAAGAAAGTTCCCAATATAGAGAACAGTATACCCATTGCAGCGATCAGCATTGGTAAAAGGATCGGGGACATGCCAGCAAAATGATCAGTCAATGCATTTGTTTCCCTGCCCAATACCATTGTTGCCAAAACTGTTGCTACGTAAGAGCCGAAAAGATCGGCACCCATACCGGCCACATCACCTACATTGTCGCCTACGTTATCTGCAATGGTTGCAGGGTTACGCGGATCGTCTTCGGGAATGCCTGCTTCTACTTTACCAACAAGATCAGCTCCCACATCGGCCGCTTTTGTATAGATACCTCCACCTACACGGGCAAATAGGGCAATAGATTCGGCACCCAGGCTGAAGCCAGTCAGTATTTCTATGGTACGCTCCATTTCAACACTGTCAACTGCAGCATGTTGGGCAAAAACCATTTTTAAAATAATAAATAATCCGCCTAGTCCTAACACAGCAAGGCCGGCCACACCCAATCCCATTACACTACCACCAGTAAAAGAAACTTTTAATGCTTTTGACAAACTGGAACGGGCTGCCTGTGCAGTGCGAACATTGGCCTTGGTGGCCACTTTCATACCAATGAAACCGGCCAGTGCACTAAAGAAAGCACCCATGATAAATGCGAGGGCAATACTCCAGTGGCTGTTGACATTACTATAACCCATCACACCCAGTAACAGGGCGCCGATGATCACAAAAAAAGCAAGTATTTTATATTCAGCTTTTAAGAAAGCCATTGCTCCCTCAGCAATATAAGTACTGATCTCCTTCATGCGCTCGTTGCCCGCATCCGGTTTGGATACCCATGCAAATTTTATAAAAGTGTAAAGGAGGCCTACAATGCCCATCGCCGGAATAACATAAATCAAATTGTCCATAAGTATTAGTTGTACTGAATTTTGGACGGCAAAAATAGGATAAAAGAGGCGAAAAAAAGGATTTAAGGAGTAGAAGTTTAGAACCTTGAGGAAGTTTGAAAGCCAGCCCGCAGGCAGGGTTATGGGAAGAACCCTGCGGTGAAAGCAGAAATATTGATTATAACCGGCTTTTTCAGGGAATTTTCTTATTTCTTCTTTATCTTTTCGCTATAACTGCTGTATCTCAATATATGGAATTTGGCTCCATCGGTATAGAGATTATTATGGGAGGGCTCTATATGACTTTGTTTTAGCAGGGAAGGAATGATTGGTGGGATACCCGTCATGGCCGGCAGATGTAAGATCCATGTGCGATTGTTATCCAATTCCTAAATAACCCTTCCTTTACTCTAATTTTAATTATTCGTTTAAACCCATGATTGATAATCCTGTCAGACTGAATATGAAAAAGTTTTTTGCAGGATTATTTTTATTCTTCATCGGAGCAGTGAACTGGCAGGGAAAAGCTGTACAGATAACAGATGCCGTAAAGCCTGCATCAATTGCTGTTAAAGATACCGTTAAAGCCTATACGCTGTATTTTACCATTGACGATGGCCCTCTTGAAGGCAGTCCCTACATAGACAGTGTATTCAGGGAAGAAAAGGTCCCTGCCGACCTGTTCCTGGTGGGTACACATGTTTATATGGATGAAATATTCACCCGTTATTTAAGGGAGCTGAAAAAAAATAAATGGTTTGAATTCAACAACCACAGTTATACCCACGCCAATGAGGATTACGATTATTATTATGCGCATCCCAAAATGGTATTACATGATATGCTGCGCAATAATGATTCGCTACATTTTACCAACAATATCGTTCGCATGCCGGCCCGTAATATGTGGCGTATAGCGGGCAAGAAATTCAATGATGGGTTCAGTGGTAAGCGTGCGGCTAATCTTTTAAAAAGAAAAGGTTATGAGGTGATTGGGTGGGACCTGGAATGGGAAGCCGATTCCCTCAATCGCCCTGTTCAATCGCCGGACAGTTTGTTTCAACAACTGCAACGTGCTTTTTCAACCGGTGAATCTTTTGTTCCGGGACATGTGGTATTGCTTTGCCACGACTGGATGTTTACCACTCCTGAATTTAAAAAGGAACTGGAAGCGTTTATACGTTTGGTTAAGCATGCAGGTAATATACATTTCGAATGGCTGACAAAATATCCCTTGAATAAAAGAAAAAATGATACAAAGTGATAGTAAGAATATGCCACAGATCAACTTGATGGAATAGTTTTATATCGCCGTTTTCTTAAAGAACATCACTTTAATAATATCCGCCGTTATCACATACAAAAATAAAATGCCTGCAATGATGCCCAGCAAAGTGAAAGGCGGTACTACAAAACCAAGGTCTCTTGCAAATGGCATGAAGGGCAGCCCCACGGTGATGATGAGTGCAAGGATACTGAGGCCGATCAACAGTTTACCGGGTTTGCTTTTTATTAAAGATTTATGTGTACGCACAACAAATAAAATGAGTAATTCGGTAGCGATCGATTCGATGAACCAGCCGGTATGAAAAATAACTGCATTGGCTTTAAATAATTTGTACAGCGCAAAGAAAGTGAGGTAATCAAATACTGAACTGTGTAAACCAAAAACGATCATAAAATTTTTCAATTGTTTCAGGTTCCATTTCTGCGGCAGGCGTAATTCATCTTCATCAACATTATCAGCCGCAACTGCCATGTAGGGGAAATCGGTAAGGAAATTGGTCAACAATATCTGTTGCGGCAACATGGGTAAAAAGGGCAGCAGAAGTGAGGCGCCGGCCATACTGAACATATTGCCAAAAGTGGCGCTTGTGTTGGTGTAAATGTATTTGAGTGTGTTTAAAAAAGTTCTACGGCCTTCCAGGATACCGGCATTTAATACGGCAAGGTCTTTTTCGAGTAATACCACGTCAGCAGCTTCCTTGGCAACGTCTACTGCATTATTGGTAGAGATACCCACATCAGCTGCATTAATGGCCGCCACATCATTTATACCGTCACCCATATACGCAACGGTATTTCCGGCTTTGCGCAATGCCTTGATGATATTTTCTTTTTGCTGTGGTTCTATTTCAGCAAATACATTGGCTTTTTGTACCTGTTGTACCAATGCCTCCGGGCTCATCTTGCTGATCTCCTGGCCGGCGATGACCACACAGTTCTGTAAACCTATCTTTTCGGCCATATAGGCAGCCACCAGTTTATTATCACCGGTAATGATCTTCAATTCAACGCCATTGTTCCTGAGTTGCTGTATCACTTCAATTACGCCGGGTTTGGGCGGGTCGAAAAGCAAAACGAAACCGGCAAAGGTCATTTCCAGTTCATCATCCTTGGTCAGGTTTATTTTTTCTGTAAATTCTTTGTAACACACACCGATGGTACGGAATCCCTTGCCGCTGTATTGTGTATAAAGTTCATCAATTGTTTTTTTATGCACATCAATAGGAGCAGTGGTCCCATCAGCCAGTAACACGTTACTGCATATTGCGGTGATATTGTTGATGGCACCCTTGGTAATCAACTGGTAACCGTTGCCCTTCATCACTAACACGCTTAAACGCTTACGGATAAAATCATAAGGGACCTCGTCAGTCTTTACATAACCGTCTGCACTGAGGCCCTCCATGGTACGCAGTGCATCATCCATGGGATTAGCAAAACCGGTCTCGAAGTAGGCATTTAAATAGGCCATTTGTTTTGCAGCAGTATTCTCTTTGCCATCAATACCGTTGATGCCTGATATCTCCAGTACGCCCTCGGTAAGTGTGCCCGTCTTATCTGAACAAAAAAGATTGATCTCCCCAAGGTTCTGTATAGCCGATAATTTTTTTACGATCACTTTCTGTTGTGCCATTCGTTTTGAACCGGCCGACATGGCAATGGTCATGATCGCCGGTAACAATTCCGGTGCCATACCAACGGCAAGGGCTAACCCAAAAAGGAGTGAATCCATCAGGGGCCTGCCCAATAAAAGATTTACAGCCAGGATAATAATGGCCAGCACGATGGTGATCTGCATCAGCAGGTAACCGAATTTGCGGATGCCTTTTTCAAAAGCGGTTTCCTCTGCTGGTTTGGAAAGGCTTGCAGATATATGGCCCAGCACCGTGTCTTTGCCGGTGAAAACTGCCACTGCTTTTGCGGTACCACTTACCACACTTGTCCCTTCAAATAATACATTACTGCGTTTACTCATTCCCGTGTCAAGGGCGATTGGGCCAACCTGTTTTTCAGCAGGGTAGGTTTCACCCGTAAGCGTAGCTTCATTGGCGTGCAGGTCATTTTCTTCAATCAATAAACAATCTGCCGGAATCATATCGCCTGCCGCAAAACTTAAAACATCCCCGGGAACAATTTCCTCGGAATATATATTTATCAGTGCGCCGGCCCTTTGCACTTTTACTTTGGTGCGTATGATAGAGCGCAGTTTTTCAACCGCTTTATTTGCATGCCGTTCCTGCAAAAAACTCATGATACCTGTAGAGAGCAGGATAAAGAGAATAATATAGACATCGATTTTTTCCCCAAGGAAAGCCGATAAGATAACGGCTGCAACCAATAATAAAGTGAGCGGGCTTTTAAACTGTGCGAAGAATAAAATAATATCCTTCAGCAGTTGTGGCTTTTCTTTCTTTTTACTTTCTGCAGCAGCCAAACGTTTCGTTGCTTCCGGTGCTGATAAGCCATCAGCTGTTGTTTGCAGGTTGCTGAGAACATCCTCTACTGTATATTGCCAAAAGTTTTGTAATTCCATTCTTTAAGTTGATCTGCTCCAACTAAAGTAAGCCTAATAGGTGAAGTTTGGTAAAGGATGACCCGGTTTTACATTGAGTTAACGATGACCGTTCAAATGGTATCCTTACTTATAGATACCCGCTGCAATATTTTCTACCATTCGTTTGGGGGCCAGCCATACCAGGAATGCCTGCAATTTATTCACAAACCCGGTGATCACTTCACGTTTACCGGCAAACATGGCTTTAACTGCGGCGGCGGCAACTGATTCAGGAGTGGCATGTAACTTACTGGCAGTTTTTTTCGTCTTCTCACTCATTCCGGCGCGGTTGGGAAAATCGGTATCGGTAGGCCCAGGGCTTATAGCAGTTACAGAAACCGAAGTATTTTTTAATTCGTATGCCAATGCCCGTGAGAAGCGAAGTACAAATACTTTGGATGCAGAATACAGGTTCAGCATTGGTACAGCCTGGTAAGCTGATGAACTGGCGAGATTGAGTATGTATGACCTTGGCTGCGCTTTCAGCATTGGAAGAAATGCCAGGCATAACTGTACCAATGCAATCATATTTACCTGCAGCACCCCGGTATTTTCTTTTTTACTGTATTGATCAAAAGGACCGGCGAGTCCGTAACCCGCATTGTTCACTAAAATATTTACAGTGTACTGATTGGTGGTACACCAGTCCAATATCTTTTCATCGGCATCAGGTACTGCAAGGTCGATGGCGAGGTAATTGGCTTCTATACCATAAGCTTGTTTTAATTCTATTGCAAGTTGTTGTAATAGATCACCGGAGCGTGCAACCAATAAAAGATTGTATTTTTTTTTGGCCAGTTCAGTTGCAATGGCCTTGCCAATTCCTTTGCTGGCACCAGTGATAAGGGCATAGTTCATCGGGAAACTTTTAGTTTTGAACCTTGCCGGCCAAACGATGATAGAATGGAGTTTTACTATCCTTATGTTTTGGCCTGTACTTACCGGTAACTACAGGAACATACATCACCCTGCGGCGGCTTTCCTCGCCAAATTTATCAGATTGTTGTGCACGGTGCCAGATACGGCCATCATGTATGGTAAGGTCGCCTGCTTCAATATCAAAACCCACTTCATTGGGATCGGGATTATTATCCACAAAATATTTTTTCCGGAACAGTAATTTGAACAGGCCTTGTTTATGAGTGCCTGGCAATACCCGCAGACCGCCATTTTCGTAATTACAAGTATCCAGGTGTATACCTACATTCAGCATCGGCATGATCTTTTGTCCCATGAAAATATCCCTCGGACTATCGGTATGCCATCCCATTTGGGTAAACTTGCTTTGGGGTGTGCGGATATAACTGTTCAGTATCAGGCCGTCTTTTTCTGTTTCAGCAATACGGCCCTCAAAAGGAGACAGGAATTCTGTTACCGCTTTAAGGCGGGGGTCTTGTAAAATATCATGCAGTATATCACTGTATTGAGAAAGAAAACAAAAGCGCTGGATCATTTTATCGCCATTCTCATTTATTCCAAATTTCAAAGGGATGCCATTGATCTTATCGATTCCTTCTTCCAGCCAATTCTTTTCAATACGGTTTATCTCACTGATAAAAAGATTTACCATCTCTTTTGAGATGAAGTTCCTGAAAAGGATAAACCCGTTCTTTTTAAAGAAATCAAGTTGTTCGTCAGTTAATTTTTCCCCCAGTATAAAAGTGGGGCCGGTCAGTTTACTCATTCAGAAACCAAGGTTAGGTGCAAAAAATAATAATAACTTAATGGACAAATTTAAACTTAAGTACGGAAAAATGAAGGTTAATGGCTGTAAAGTTTTAAAAGAGATGCTTTTTAGTACTTAAAACCCACTAATCACCGCTTTTTACAGGTGTTGAACCGAGTTTCCGGGCCACCGGGTAAACTATCCAGGCAAAAACAGGGGCAGTAACCACATCAATGGTATAATGCACATGCTGTATCAATAGGAATATGCCTGTAAAAATACTGGCGGTGAGTGAAAAATATTTTGCCGCCCTGTTATCCAGGCAGAGGTAAATAAGGAAAAGGGTGGAAGTATGACCCGAAAAAAAAAGATCCTTTGTGATGAAAACATTGCCATAGGCCTGGTTACTCAGTGGATCGGCAAGGGGTATTAGTCCCTGTGGGGCTTCAAGCGGAACCAGGCTGATACTGATATAGCGGCATATACAGAGCAGGCAGTAGGCATATAATAAAGTAAGCAGGAATTGCGGTTTTTTAAAAGCAGTGATGAGTGCAAGTAAAACAGTGGACCAGATCAATATGAAAATAGGGATTGAAATGTCTACTGCCGGGATCTGTAACAATACCCAATCGTTAATTGAGAAACCGGCCCGTTGTTCAATGTAATGAAAGAACAAGGGGAAGAATGTAGCAATAAGAACAAGTAGGAGAAAACCCGTTATGGTTTTTTTTCTGAAGAGGGAATTGTTCCAGGCCAGCTTCCAGTTTTGCTTTGCTGATTGTATGAATTCTTTTAGCATGTGTTTGTTAAATTATCAAATAAATATGCAATGAGCCAGTTACGGAAGTCCTGGTTTCATATTCGCTAATTTATTACCTGTCAACTGCCAACTCCTTAAATGCCATCCCTAAACTCTCTACAATATCTCCCGCTATCATAGCTTCCTGCGAAAATTTTTCGGCAGCGATATCACCTGCAAGTCCGTGCAGGTGAGTACCCAGCAGGCAGGACTGCAGCGGTGTATATCCCTGTGCCAGTAAAGCAGTAATGATACCACTGAGTACATCACCGGTTCCGGCGGTAGCCATCCCGGGATTGCCGGTGTTATTGAAATAACCCTTTCCTTCAGGCGTGCCGATAAAAGTATAATGTCCTTTCAATACAATATAAATATTATGCTCCTTTGACTTTTTTAGCACCAGTTGCAACCGGTCGAAATCATTCCCGGCGTGATCGAATAACCGCTCAAATTCTTTGAAGTGTGGAGTAAGTATGGAGAGGGGAGGAATAGAAATCAATAATTCCTTATGTTGCGAAATAATATTTAGTGCATCAGCATCTATAAGCATCGGTTGATGAACGGCATGCAAAATTTCTTTTAAGAGATCGGCATGAGCAGGATAAAGGCCCAACCCCGGGCCAATACCAACGGCATCAAATTTTTCAATGCCGGGTGCTGATAAAATATATTCATCACCGGTAACCCTGCACATGGCTTCAGGAACGGCTGACTGCAGAATAGCATAGCCGCATGCGGGAATATAGCAGGTTAATTTTCCTACACCGCTCCGCAAACATGACCGGGCGCTCAATATGGCTGCACCCATCATGCCGTAGCTGCCTGTGATCAATGCAACGTGACCATAAGTTCCTTTATGTGCAAATTTTTTACGCAGCCTGTAAATAGTTTTAATAAGGGCTGCGTCAGTTAATTCAAATACTGTTGCTTCTTCATCTTCAAAAATTTTATGCAGACCAATATCCAAAATGTGTACGTCACTGCAATAGCTTTCATTTTCGGGTAATAAAAAAGCCAGTTTATAACTTTGAAAGGAAAGGATATGGTTGGCTTTTATAATAGTATTGCCAGCAGAAGACGAATCAGCAAACAATCCGCTGGGCATATCAATAGCAATGACAGGACTGTTGAATGAGTTGATATGATTCACCAATGCTGCAGCAATTCCATCCAATGGCTTATTTATTCCGGTACCAACCAAGGCATCAATAACAATACTATTTTTTTCAATAGTAGGAAAAAAATCTGCTGACTTTATAAAATGTATCGCTGTGCTGCATTCCTGCAACCTCTCCTGGTTAGCCTTGAAATTGGCAGTTCCCGTTTTATCAAATTCAAGAATGTAGACTGTGGCTTTGCAATTGTGCTGAAGGAGTAATCTTGCAATGGCCAATCCATCTCCGCCATTATTTCCTTTGCCACAGAAGATCTGAAAATGCTTTTGCCCGAAACCTTTTCTGATTAGCCAGTTGCAACAGGCGGCAGCGGCTCTTTCCATCAGGTCGATTGATGGGATGGGTTCATTAGTGATGGTGTATTCATCCCATTTTTTTATTTGCTCTGCCGAGAAGATCTTCATGTGATGAAGTTACGTAAAGCGTAGATGAGTTAAAAACTATAAACCAAAACATCTTTGTCGGAGACGGGGGCAGGCTATATTTTTTCCAGGATATTTCTTGTCAATTCATTTTGCACATCGCCGGTATTGAGTGTAGTGGCCGGTTCAAATAAAAGCAGATGCACTTCTTCAGCCGCAACAGGCTTGTGTTCAATACCTCGGGGTACAATAAAAAATTCGCCTTCATTTATTTGCACAATCTTGTCCCTTAACTCCATATTGAAACATCCCTTTATCACCAGGAATAATTCATCTTCATGTTCATGGCTGTGCCATACGAATTCGCCTTTTAGCTTTACAGCTTTTACCTGCTGGCCATTCAGTTCGCCGATTATCCTGGGGTTGCAATAGTCACTGAACTGGGAAAGTTTTTCGGCAATATTTACTTTTTGCATTTTTCAGGCTTTATCCGGTGCGGTTATTAATTTTTCATGGAGGGCCAGTACCTGTGGTATTAATAATTGCTGCTCATCATTGGTGATAACGAAGTTGCATAGACGCATTTTTTCTTCCTCGTTCATCTGCCTGTTCATCCGTGCTGTTACTGCTTCCCGGCTTATATTATCCCGCTCCATAACACGTTGTATACGCAACGGGGCAGGGGCATATACGCCAATCACATAATCCAGGAATTTCTCTATACCGCTTTCAAAGATGATTGCGGCTTCTTTTACCGCATAGGGAGTTGTTTGCTGTTGCAGCCAGTTGCTGGCATCATTGATGGTTACAGGATGCACCAGGGCATTAAGCTGTTCCAGTTTTTTTTGATCATGAAAAATAATGCCTGCAATGTACTTGCGGTTAAGCGATCCATCGGCATAACTTTCGGCACCAAATAATTCCTGTATTTTTTCTTTCAGCGCCCTGTCTTCATTCATCAACCTTTTTGCTTGCTCGTCAGCATAGTAAACCGGTATCCCCAGTACTTCAAATACTTTGGCTACGGTACTTTTACCGCTGCCGATACCGCCTGTTAAACCAACTTTAAACATAAAAGTTGAATTAGTTTAGAGGGTTTATAAAGTTTGGGTGGTGCTCAAAGTTCGCAGCTAATTACCTATTTCTTCACGTCCCCAACCGGCTTATTGATATTAGCCGTCCATTCCATGCTGATGGCACTGCGTTCAATTTTCATATAACTGCCCGGGCTTGTTTCCAGTAATAAAGTATTGTCGTCATTAACTTTATTAACGGTACCGTGTATGCCTGCAATGGTAACGATCTTATCACCTTTTTGCAGGTTGTTAATGAATTCTTTTTGCTTCTTGGCTTTTTTTGCCTGCGGGCGTATCATAAACATCCAGAATACCAGGATCATCAATCCCATCATAATTATTGTACTGGTGCCACCGCTCTTTTGATCACCCTGGCCAAACATCAAAAAAATACTTTGTAGTTGCATGTTTATTGGTTTATTTATTGTTAGTTATTAATTATTCTTTTGCTGCTACTTCACCTGTTAGTAATAATTCCGGGAAACCGGGGTGTGCATTTGAAGTAACGGTAATGGTTTTATGTGCTGCACCCACCCGGCCTTTGCTGTCGAATACCACTTTAATAAAACCTGTTTCACCGGGTAATATGGGTTTTTCGGGTTTTTGCGGCACAGTACATCCGCAGCTCGCTGTTGCATTGGTAACCACCAGCGGCTTATCGCCTGTATTTTTAAAACGGTAATTGTATTCAACTTTTTCGCCATCGGTAACTTTGCCGAAATTATAGGCAGAATCGATGATCTGTACCGTAGTACTGTCTTTTAAAGCCATTTCCTGCTGCTTAGCCGCGTCATCTGCAATCTTATCTTTCTTCTTTATATCACAGGAGAAGATAAAAGCAGCTACTGCAAGAAACAAAACATATTTTTTCATAAAACTGTATTTATGTGCAAAGTTAGGCGTTAGCTACGAGCTACGAGCACCGCCTTAAAGCTTCGCAACTTTCTCCATCTTATAGCGTACTATTCTTAAAACTCTTCTTATGGATCTTATTCTCTGCTGTCAATTCTTTATGGATATTATCCAACAGGCCATTTACAAACTGCCCGCTCTGCACCGTGCTGTAATCTTTAGCCAGGTCGATGTATTCATTGATGGTAACCTTGGTGGGTATGGTTTCAAAATAAAGGAATTCACAAACACCCATTTGTAATATGATCAGGTCGAGTGCCGCAATACGGTCTGCATCCCAGTTCTTTAATTTGGGTTTGATCAGTTCAAGGCAAACTTCCTGTTTATCAAGAACGGTTTGCACCAGGCTTTTTGCAAATGCCCATTTTTCTTTGCTCATGATTTCAGTAAAACTATGGTTAGCCGGTTTTTGCAGAAAATTAAGCACCAGCTGGTTCATCATTTCTGCATCATCATCCCAGTGAATGAAATTCTCTTCCAGGTGACTGATGAAATCCTCATTGGGTAACATTAATCCTGCAAAAATAAATTCCAGCATTTCCTTCTCAGATTTTTTTTCTCTTGATTGCAGTTCTATGTATTCTTTATACTCGGGTGATGCTGCCAGTTGCAGGTATATTTTTTTCAACAGGTCGGCATCAATAATATGTGGCAATTTAAATTCGGTAACAGCTGCTTTAAAACCCGGTTCTTCCAGGATCTTCCACAATAATTCATTGCCTGCGATCCTTGTATTGATAGTAAGGTCGTGTGCGGTAGGGAGGTGTTTGGATGCTTTTTGCCGGGCATCTGTTTCGGCATAGCGGGCCACTTCGGTAACAAAATAAACCAGGTAAGTGAAAAGCTGGCGGCTCTGTTCTATTTTTTTTGTGAGTATGGTAATGGCTTCACCGGGTTTCACTTCTCCACTCATGCTGTCAATGCTATATAGGGTCTGCATCGCTTTTACCCGGATATTTCTTCTACTGATCATTCGTAAAGAACTTTATTTATGGCTGCAAATGTATGGCTTATTGTTGAAGGTTAAAAGCAGGGGTTGAAAGCCGGGCTGCCGGCAGACAGGCTTTAGGAGTTTGAGACAGTCTGTCAAAAAAAAGGCCTTGTTAATCCTTATTCTGACAAAAAATACTGCCAATCATGCTTTAATGCCGGTTGGTATAATAATTGGCAGTACCTTTGCATCCCGTAAAAACGGGACAATCTAATCAATCAAAAACTAATACAATTATGGCTAAAGTAACAAATGCTTTTAAAACACTAGGCATTGTGCCAGTTGCTGGTTCAAAAAACAGAATTTTTGTAAAACCAGCTCCTGCTGAAACGGTATCAAAAGGTGGAATAATTATTCCTGATACAGCTCAGGAGAAACCCCAAAAAGGAGAAGTTTTAGCAGTGAGCGAAATTGATGAGGATGGGAATAAGCCTGTCGTGAAAGCAGGTGACATTGTCTATTACGGAAAATATGCTGGCACTGAAATAAATGTTGAAGGTGTTGATTTCCTAAGTATGAGGGAAAGTGATATTGTAGGAAAATTGAGTAAGTAACAAAAAATTAAAACAACAAAACTAAATTTATTATTATGGCAAAGATGATTTTCTTTGATATTGAAGCAAGAAATAAAATGAAAAAGGGTGTTGATACTTTATCCGATGCGGTGAAAGTAACGTTAGGACCGAAGGGGCGTAACGTAGTGATCGAACGCAAGTTTGGCGCACCAACTGTTACCAAGGATGGTGTTACCGTTGCCAAAGAAATTGAATTGGAAGACCCTATTGAAAACATGGGTGCGCAGATGGTGAAAGAAGTGGCTTCTAAAACTGCAGACATTGCTGGTGATGGTACCACAACCGCTACTGTATTGGCACAAAGCATTATCAGTGAAGGTTTGAAAATGGTTGCTGCAGGTGCTAATCCAATGGACTTGAAACGTGGAATTGATAAAGCGGTTAGCTTAGTAGTTGAACATTTAAAAACTCAAAGCCAGACCATTGGCAATGACAGCAAGAAAATTCAGCAGGTAGCAACTATCTCTGCCAACAATGATGAAACCATTGGCAAATTAATTGCCGAAGCTTTTGCCAAAGTGGGTAAAGAAGGTGTGATCACCGTTGAGGAAGCAAAGGGTACTGATACTACAGTTGATATTGTGGAAGGAATGCAGTTTGACCGTGGATATATTTCTCCATACTTTGTTACCAATAGCGAAAAGATGCAGGCTGAATTAAGCAATCCTTATATTTTAATTTTTGATAAGAAGATATCTACCATGAAAGATATTCTTCATATTCTGGAGAAAGTGGCCCAAAGTGGTCGCCCGTTATTAATTATAGCGGAAGATCTTGAAGGTGAAGCACTGGCTACATTGGTGGTAAATAAATTACGTGGTACTATTAAAGTAGCTGCTGTAAAGGCTCCTGGTTTTGGCGATAGGAGGAAAGAAATGCTTAAGGATATTGCAATATTAACTGCAGGCAGAGTTGTAAGTGAAGAAGAAGGCGCTAAATTAGAAAATGTAGATTTGACTTATTTAGGTCAAGCAGATAGTGTGACTCTTGATAAAGATAACACTACAATTGTTGGTGGTAAAGGTAAGAAATCAGATATTACTGGTAGAGTAAATGAGATCAAAGCACAGGTAGAAACAACCACTTCTGATTATGATAAAGAAAAATTGCAGGAGCGCCTGGCTAAATTAGCCGGTGGTGTTGCAGTATTGTACATTGGTGCAGCAACCGAAACTGAAATGAAAGAAAAGAAAGATCGTGTTGACGATGCTTTACACGCTACAAGAGCTGCGGTGGAAGAAGGTATCGTACCAGGTGGCGGTGTTGCGTATATCCGCGCTGCTGCTAGTCTTGATCCAAAAGTAAGGGGACAGATCGCTGATGAGCAAACAGGTATGGCCATTGTACGTCGTGCACTGGAAGAGCCTATCCGTTGCTTAACTGCCAATGCGGGAATCGATGGTTCTATCGTTATTCAAAAAATAAAAGAAGGCAAGGGTGATTTTGGTTTCAATGCACGTACAGAGGTTTATGAAAATCTTTTCAAAGCAGGTGTAATTGATCCAACCAAGGTTAGTCGTGTTGCATTGGAAAATGCAGCTTCTATTGCAGGTATGATGCTGACCACCGAATGTGTGATCGCTGATAAGCCTAAGAAAGAAGAAGCACATAGCCATGGTGCACCTGATATGGGTGGAATGGGAGGATACTAATTAGTTAAGAGTTAAGAGTTCATAGTTGAAAGAGCATAAAAAGCTAATCCCTCTTGTGTAATAGCAAGAGGGATTTTTTTTGAGCTATGCGAAAGAGGTATGTTTCTAATTTAATTTTTTCCAGAAAGCGCCGGCATCATCGATCCTGAGTATTTCTTCTGTGATATTATGTTTTTCTCTATAATCCATCACTGCCAGTTTACAACCGGGTACAACACCAAAATCATCAATGATAAGATAACCACCCTTTGATAATTTGGGATATAAACTATCCAACGCATTGATGGTGGATTCATACATATCGCCGTCCAGTCTTAATACAGACAATTTTTCAATAGGTGCGGTGGGGAGCGTGTCTTTGAACCAGCCCTTTAAAAATTTTACCTGTCCATCTAACAAACCATATTTTTCAAAATTATACATCACCTGTTCCTGCGATATGGCCAGTACGTTTGAAAAAGAATAATGATCGTCTCCTTTATCAGCAGCATATTTATCAGCATCAGGTTTGGGTAAACCTTCAAAAGAATCGGCCACCCAAACGGTCTTGTCTGTTACGCCGGCAACTTTTAGCAAGGCCCTCATAAATATCACTGAACCACCTCTCCATACACCGGTTTCAATAAGGTCGCCGGGAATATTATTTTTAATGGTATCATTTACGCAGAATTCAATATTATCCATGCGTTTCAATCCAACCATTGAATCGGCATAGGCGGGCCAGTCTACCCCATTTAATCTTCTTTCCCTGTTAAAAGGGATCTTTTCGCGGATGGTAAAAGCGCTGTTCTTCAATATCCTTTCCAGCATGTACAGTAACATATACCTGGGTTTATGTCCCTTATTCTTTTGAATAGGGGGTGTTTCGCCCATTTCCATTCTATGATAATCGATCAATACTTTTTTAAGCAGGTCAATATAAATGTTATCACTCATATAGTTTATTAAGTAGCAAATGTAAGAAAATAAGAGGATTGGGGAAAATTGGCAGTTGATAATCGGCAGCAGGCAGTTTTAAAATAGGACACTTCTTAAAGGAATGCAGGAGGGATTTTTTATTGATTGAATAATCAATATGCATTGATCATTTCTTCTCCGCAATCAACTCAACTTTTAATTACAGTTGCCCGAATGCCATCCGTTAACCACCCACCTGTTTAATTCTTTGGCCATGTCTTCTATCAACTGCCGGCCGGTAATATAATTGTTAGCTAATGTGATCGTAAAATTAGCCTGCCCCTGCCAGTCAACATAAAGGTTTACACCATAATGATCATAGCCATCATTGGTGTAGGTAACATTTAATACCAGGTTCGGCCTTACTCCATCAGCCAGTTTATAATTGTAATTGAGTTTAAGTAATTCTTCCATGATCATGGAGGGGTCGTTCTGCCTTATGGTACTAATATCTTTCATGGTATAATTTGCACTGATATTGATCTTGAGCAGGATGGGGCTGTAGGTGAGACCAGCATAATGTACGCAGGGATATACAACAGGTTTGCTGTGCTTATAACTTGGCCTCGATGGTGCACAGGCCAATGCCATTAGAAAAAACAAACCGGTTACGCAAATAGTTATAATATGTGACCTGATCTTGTTCATGATTTATGGTTTTAAAGTTTTAAACAACTTCATAAATACCATTAAGATGATTCCATAGGTTAACAGGTCAAACCAATCAAATGTGCCTGGGATCAAGTGAAAGTATTGTAAAGCTTCGATGATGAAAGGCAATAACAAAATAATGATCTTTCCGGATAAATGCAAGTATTTGAGCTCAGTTAACACAGCGGTAGCAAGGTATAAGGCAGTACACCAGCAGATGTCTGAAAAATAACCGGTCATAAAATGCCTGGCAAAACTGTTGGGGATGTACCAGTATCTTTCGGATGGTATTGGAAGTATCTTAAAGAGGAATATACCAGGGCTGAATAAATAATAATTAATGGATCCCAATGCCAGGGCCAAAATGGCCAGCCCGCTTAATCTTTTATGCCTTAGCGATAACCGCATATGAACAGTTTTTATTCTCCATCCACAATCTTTCCATAATCAATTAATAGTTCTTCCCCGGCTTTTATCTCCCTTATTGTTTCAAAGAAATCGCCATCGTTTATTGAAATGATATTGGGGTGGTCGGAATGGTTTAAAAATAAGGACAGATCCATTTTTTTAAATCCATTACCCGGAATAAAATAATTTTCTTCATCGTAGAGGCAATAATTGCCTACCAGGAATTGTGCATGGGGCGGTAACAACCCCAGTTCTTTTTTTGAAACAGTTATCCATTCATCATCAACTGCAGGTTTACTGAACATTTCCCTGCATCCTTCAGGAATATCCTGTACAGCAAATACTCCTACGCCTTCAACAGCAGATGGTTTCAACATCACATAAGTGTTGCCCGCCAGTTCATTTAATAATTCCTGCTTTGTCATATGGTATAAAACTTATTTGCCGATGAAATTACTATTTCATCGGCAAATGGTTGCCCTGTTTGTAAATAAATACTACATTCATTCAATGCAAAACAGTTCCGCCTTTCAACGAACCATTGGTTTGCCTGCGGCGATATCCATTGTTATTGGCAGTATCATAGGTTCGGGTATTTTTATGCGGCCTGCGCAGATGGCGGGTTTGCTGGGATCGCCCTTGCTGATAATGGTAACCTGGGTGGTTGCTGGCATTTTCACTTTATTTGCCGCAATGGTGAGTGCCGAGATAGGGGCGATGTTGCCCCAAACCGGTGGGCAGTATGTGTTCATGCGGAATATGTATGGTAAATTCTGGAGTTATCTTTTTGGATGGGCAAATTTCTCGGTGATCAATACTGCTGGTACAGCAGGTGTTGCATTTATTTTTGCGCAATACCTGGAGTATTTTTTTAAACTTCCGCATTTTAGTCTTGCTACAGAAAATTCTTTGGTATGGCATATCCCTTTTATCGGCAATATTTTTCCTTTAAAGGATTTCGGTATTAAGATGATGACCATCGGGGTACTTGGTATATTTACGCTTATCAATTTTGTAAGTACAAGGGTTGGCGGCTTTGTGCAAACAGTCTTTACTATTGCGAAAGTGTTGGCCATTGTATTACTTATCGGGGGGCTGTTTTTTTCCGGGCATGGTTCTTTTGGCAATTTTCTGCACAATTCTACTAATATAAAATTTTCGGGTACCGTTGCTTTAATAGCAGCCATGGTAGCTGCTACCAATGGTGCATTACAATCCTATGATGGCTGGCAAAATATGGTAATTGTGGCTGGCGAAATAAAGAATCCGGGAAAGAATATTCCCCGCAGTTTACTGGCCGGTGTTGGCCTGTGTGTGCTTATTTATATCTCGATCACGGCAGCTATGATATATATGTTGCCGATTGATACGATGGCTGCATCAACACTTGTGGCATCCGATGCTGCACAGGTTGCTTTTGGCAGTTTTGGGGGCGGGTTGATCGCATTATTGATCTGCCTTTCTGTTTTAGGTACCAGCAATGGCAATGTACTTACCGGCCCACGCATGACTTTCGCTATGGCAGAGGAAGGTAATTTCTTTGCAGCTATCGGTAAGGTACACCCGAAACACCAAACCCCAGGTAATGCATTGATACTGCATTTCTTCATTATGGTAATAATGGTCATCAGCGGTTCTTTTGATATCCTTGTGGACATGTATATATTTATTGCCTGGCTGTTTAACCTGATGATGATCACCGGGCTGTTCATCCTTAGAAAAAAAATGCCCGACGCTGAAAGGCCTTATAAGATCCGTGGCTATCCCTGGATACCGCTGATCTTATTGCTATTTACTGCTTTTTACCTGGGATTTACCCTTTACAACGATATCACCAACTACCTTGATGGGAAAGTGAAAGTGATGAATTCTGTACTGGGGCTGGCACTAACGGCGCTGGGTATTCCCTTTTACATTTACTTCAGGTGGAAGTATAAAGAGAAGAAAGCTGCCGGGTAAGTGCATAAGCGCTGTTCAGGATCACGTATTTCTCTGTTCCAGGAATCCTCGTACAATACAATATTGTGCTGCACAATACGTAATCATGATCAACACTCCGGCAAAAGCAAAGGGCTGGTAAAACTTATTTACTGCCAGGAGGGAATCCGATAAGACAAAAGCGGAGGCACCCAGCACATACCAGCGGTTGGCAGGACTGTTTATTTTTTTGAAGACATGAAGGCTGCAAAGCAACATCGTACAAATGACTGCGGCATAAACCATCACCGGTAATTTTAATTCGCCCAGGTGAGGGAATAATAACCATACCAATGCTAAACCATAAGCAGGTACCAGTAAAAGCAATAAAGGTTGCCTCAGTAATAATGACATTTGGGGCGATGAAATGCGCAGGAAAAAAATAATGTAACAGATATGTGTAGTTAAAAAACTGGCAAGCCCAAAGATGAAAAAGTTTTTATTACTGGCTTCAAAAAGCAGAAAAACATCTCCCATCCAGGAAAAGAACAAAGCTACCAGTAATAATTTTTTACCTGCTACCGGCGATGCAGTAAAAAACAATAACAGCATCAGTGATGGGATCAATAAAGGTTTGGCAATAAAATGAAGCGGGGAAAACCCGCTGATGATTCCTGCCAGATCGGTAATGGTTAACAGCAGGAAGGCGATGGTAATTTTCTTTTGTGCCTGTTGCTGCATGAGCAATTGTGTTTTGGATTACCTTTAAATTAATTCTGCTCAACATAAGCCTTGCCCTGGTAGTAATACTTATTGAGGGAATCTTTTACCCTGGCGGTATCAGATAAAGGGCGCCTGAACGGTTCGGCCAGTTTATAATAAACAGAATCTTTTGTGTACATGATCACTTTATGTCCGCGGGAGATCAGGTCATTCATTTTTATAATGGCTGCCCCCTTATTATTTGTTTCTTTGAAAACTATCATGAAATTATAACCGGCACCGGAGCTAACTGCCGGTGGAGTAACAGCAGGCGGTACAACAGGTGATGGCACGATCGCGGAATCTTTTTTTGGTTTAATGGTATCAACGGTATCCTGTACCGTTACAATGGGAGTTGTTATTGTTTGTGTGGTATCATTTTTTGCTTCAGTGGGGGTTTCTTTTCGGGTATGCAAAAAATACCAGGCAGCCCAGCCAATGAGCCCAAGCAGTAGTATCAGGATGGCAATCAGTAAGAATTTTTTTCCACCCGCCGGGCGGTTTTTTATGGCGGCAAATGAGATATCATCATCTTCCGTTTTTTCCTTCATTGCTGTAGGGGCAGCTTCTACTTTGGTATTTGAAAAATTCCCCTGCCTGAATTCATATTCACCCTGTTGATTTTTTTCAAGGGTACCCATCCCTTCGATCTTGAAAGGTTTACCAATATTGAGGAACTGTTTGCCTAGTACCAGGTAAGAATCCAGATCGGCCGATGCCAAAGGCTTTATTTTACGGGTTTGCTGAACAATAAAATCAATCAGCGAATCATCTTCCCCGGCTTTAGGATTATACTGAAATGAAATGGCATTTTCCGGCATTACCACTTCCTTATCATTTTCTACAGGTACAATCACATCGGGTGAAAGGGTAAAAGTTCCCATACCCTGCAGGTTAACTTCCCTGTTGTGATAAAAATGCTGAACCAGCAGTTGTTCTATTTTCATTCCCGGTTATTGAGGATAACAAACCTACATGATATTAGCAACATAGCAAAGTAGTAATCTATTTGCCTTAGTTTTGCATGATGTTAACGGAAAGGGATAAAGCATTCATGCAGAATTGGGAAAAGGAGCGGACCCGGCAAAACAGTTTCTCCAGCAAACTGTTGAATGGTTTACCGATGGCAATGCTTTTCAGTTTACCCATATTATTGCTGATCCTTGCCGTATATCTTTTTTTCCCGGAATGGTATATGCGGATCTCCAATACATCACAAGGCAGTTTTATTACTATTGTGATTGCAGTTTTTCTTTGTATTATCTTTTTTTCCTATTTTAGGATGCATTATAAGTGGGAGATGAATGAGCAGATTTACCAGGAGTTAAAAGCTAAAACGCAGAAAACCGATGCAGCTATTGAAGCATAAATAAACTCTTAATAATAACCATTTAATAAACAAACATGTT
Organism: Chitinophagaceae bacterium; assembly: GCA_043782405.1. Lineage (GTDB taxonomy): Bacteria > Bacteroidota > Bacteroidia > Chitinophagales > Chitinophagaceae > Ferruginibacter. The sequence continues at coordinate 38,375 of JAYWAN010000175.1, read as the reverse complement.
CAAAAAATTAGTTTTAATTTCTTTTGTTTCTTTTTCTTTTGCAGCATGCACTAAGACTTCCACTACCGGTGGTTGCGGGTATACCGAATCAACGGTAACGGCTCCTGCTACAGAAATTGCGGCGCTGCAGACCTGGATAACGGCTAACCATCCTGCTGCTATTTTGCACCCCAGTGGTTTCTTTTACGAGATCGGGACTGGAGGAACTGCAGGCATACCCAATATCTGTTCAAGAATAGCTATAAAATATTCCGGCTACCTTATCAGTCCCAGCCCTGGTTTTAAATTTGACGAAAACCTTACCGGTACCACTTTGTTGATGTACCAGTTGATCATCGGCTGGCAAAAAGGAATTCCCCTGCTCAAAGCCGGCGGCACTATTAACCTGTATATCCCACCAACACTGGCTTATGGCAGTGCGGGTTCAGGCGCTGTTCCTGCAAATGCTTATCTTCAGTTCAATATCCAGTTGCTGGATGTGCAATAATTTTAAGAGGATCGTTTCCTGGAGATAAGGTTTATTTTTGTTTAAAACAATTGCGTGAGCCACGAAGCCATTTCAGTTTTTGATATGTTCAAGATAGGTGTGGGGCCCTCCAGCAGCCATACGCTTGGGCCCTGGCGTGCAGCACAACGGTTCACTTCATCACTTCAGCAAAAGAATATAATGGATGTTGTAAAAAATATCCAGGTATTACTTTATGGGTCATTGGCAAAGACGGGTGTTGGGCATGGTACTGATATTGCCGTACAATTGGGTCTAAGCGGTGATGACCCGGTAACCTTTGATGTAAATAATATCAATGCAAAGATGGCAGACATCAAAGAGATGAAAAAGATACTGCTGGCGGGTAAACATGAAATAGATTTTGACCCGGCAGAAGATATTGAGTTCCTTTTCAGCGAATCATTGCCTTTCCATCCCAATGCATTGAGTTTTTTGGTAACGCTGAACAACGGGGATACCATTGCAGAAACCTATTATTCTATTGGTGGGGGATTTGTTGTAAAAGAAAATGAAGATGCGGAAACAAAAGACTCGGTAAGCCTGCCATTTCCTATCAACACTGCTGATGAGCTATTACACTGGTGTATGAAAACCGGGATGAATATCAGCGACGTAGTAATGGAAAATGAAAATACCTGGCGCAGGGAGGCAGCAACAAGGGAAGGTCTGCTCAATATCTGGCGGGTAATGGCCGAATGTATTTACCGGGGCAGCCATGCAGAAGGGATTTTGCCCGGCGGCCTCAATGTAAAGCGTCGTGGTGCAGGATTGAATAAAAGACTGGTCAACGGAAATACTTACAATAATTATGAGGGTTGGTTAAATATCATAAAGCAGGGGGGGAATGATTTTAAATATATTCTAGATTGGGTGAGTTGTTTTGCGTTAGCAGTGAATGAAGAGAATGCAAGTTTTGGCAGGGTGGTTACTGCACCTACCAATGGGGCGGCTGGTGTTATTCCTGCGGTGTTGCAATATTATATAGCTTTTTGTGATGGCAATACCAGTGATAAGATCATCCAGTTCCTGTTAACTGCAGCAGAAGTGGGCAGTATATTTAAAAAAGGCGCTACTATCTCTGCGGCAATGGGTGGTTGCCAGGCCGAGATTGGTGTAAGCAGTGCGATGGCAGCAGCGGCATTGACAGAATGCATGGGTGGCACACAAAGGCAAACTTTAATGGCTGCAGAAATAGCCATGGAACATCATTTGGGTATGACCTGTGATCCTATTGGAGGATTGGTACAAATTCCCTGTATAGAACGGAATACCATGGGTGCAATAAAAGCCATTACTGCAAGTCAGCTGGCTTTACAAAGCAGTCCCGACTATGCAAAAGTGAGTTTAGACGGTGTAATAAAAACCATGTGGGATACAGCTTTGGATATGAACAGTAAGTACAAAGAAACTGCGGATGGAGGACTGGCGGTGAATGTGCCGTTGAGTTTAAGTGAATGTTAGTTAAGAGTTTAAAGTGTAGAGTGTAAAGTTATACTACACGCCTTAACTCTAAACTCTTAATTCTAAACTCTTAACTCTTAATTTAAATCCCATACTTCCGCTTAATATCCCTTTCTGTTTCTCTTCCCTTGATGGTCTCCCGTTTATCGTAATGTTTTTTTCCTTTACCCAACCCAATCTCCATTTTAAAGAATCCTTTTTCGGTTAAAAAAATCTTTAATGGGATAATGGAATATCCTTTCTCTTTTATTTTTCCTTCCAGTTTTTGTAATTCTCTTTTATTGAGCAATAGTTTTCTTTCCTGCATGGGCTGGTGATTGAAATGCGTGCCAAAGGAATACTCTGCTATGTGCAGGCTTTTTACAAAAAGTTCCCCTTTAAAAAAAATACAATAGCTGTCATTAAAACTTGCCTTGCCTGCCCTTAATGATTTTATCTCGGTACCGGAAAGCACAAGGCCGGCAATATAGGTTGCTTCAAAAAAATAATCGTGGTAGGCTTTGCGGTTGCTGATCTCCATTTTTAAAAAATAAAATGCAGCAGGTTATTCATTGATGCTGCTGCATAAAACACTTCAACAAAATATTACCCTTTGAATAATACCAGTAAACTACCAACCCGTTCTTTCAGGTCTTTTCGCGGCACAATAAAATCAAGGAAGCCATGCTCCAGTAAAAATTCGCTGCGCTGGAAACCTTCGGGCAGGTCTTTTTTAATAGTTTCTTTGATTACCCTTGGGCCCGCAAAGCCAATGAGGGCGCCGGGTTCGCCGCAGATGATATCACCCAGCATGGCAAAGGAAGCGGTAGTACCACCAAAAGTAGGATCGGTACACAAAGAGATATAAGGAATTTTTGCATCGCTCAGTTGCGATAATTTACCCGATGTTTTTGCCAGTTGCATCAATGAAAATGCACTCTCCATCATTCTTGCACCACCGCTTTTATTGATGATCATAAAAGGCACACCATGCTTCATACAATAATCGCAGGCCCTGGAAATTTTTTCTCCCATCACACTGCCTAAACTTCCGCCAATGAATTCAAAATCCATACAGGCCACCACAAGGTCATTGGTATTTACTTTGCCATGGGCAACTGTAATGGAATCATGGATATCTGTTTTGGCATAAGCATCTTCAAGCCTTTTACCATAAGGTTTAAGGTCAACAAAACCCAGGTAATCCATTGATTTGATATTTGCAAAAAGTTCGGTGTATTGATTGTCATCAAACAGTATCTCAAAATATTCTTCACTACCGATGCGGTGATGGTATTCGCATTTGGGGCAAACAAATTTATTTTCGCCTAATTCGGCAATGGTACAAGTGTATTTGCAGGAAGGACATTTTGCCCACAATCCTTCAGGTGCATCTTTCTTATCCTTGGTAGAAGTAAGTATCCCTTTCTTTATTCTTTTGAACCAATTCGACTTGGGAGCATCTGAAGTTCCTTCTTCACCGGCAAGGTTCGCATCAAAGTCTTCTTCTTGTTTCACTTCTTTGAGTTTAGAATTTAAAGTTAAGCGTGTAGGGTCATGAGTCAATTCAACGCTGAACGCTGAACTCTTTACTCTTAACTAAGTTAATTATGCGATCGTTATACTCTTATCCAAATATACATCCTGGATGGTATTCAATAATTCAACACCATCTTTCATTGGTTTTTGAAATGCTTTACGGCCACTTATCAATCCCATGCCACCTGCACGTTTGTTGATCACTGCCGTGGTCACTGCTTCTGCCAGGTCGGTAGCACCCTTACTCTCGCCGCCACTGTTAATTAAACCAACACGGCCCATATAACAATTGGCTACCTGGTAGCGGGTAAGATCGATAGGATGATCGGTAGTTAATTTAGAATATACCAGCGGAGAGGTTTTACCATGTTTGGTGGCAAGATATCCGCCATTATTGGTGGGTAGTTTTTGTTTGATGATATCGGCTTGTATAGTAACGCCCAAATGATTGGCCTGGCCGGTAAGATCTGCTGATGTATGATAATCCACGCCATCAACTTTAAATCCATTGTTACGGGTATAACACCATAAAACTGTTGTCATGCCCAGTTCATGTGCCATTTCAAAGGCCGTGGCTACTTCCTGTATTTGTCTTGTACTTTCTGCGCTGCCAAAATAAATGGTGGCACCAACAGCAGTGGCGCCCATATTCCATGCATCCTGTACTTTACCAAACATGATCTGGTCGAATTTATTAGGCAGGCTTAAAAATTCGTTATGGTTTATTTTCACCATAATAGGGATTTTATGAGCGTATTTGCGGCTCACTATCCCTAATCCTCCGAAAGTGGAAGCCACGGCATTGCAACCGCCCTCGATGGCCAGCTTTACAATATTTTCGGGATCAAAATAAATAGGATTGGGCGCAAATGATGCACCGGCACTGTGTTCTATGCCCTGGTCAACCGGCAGGATGGAAACATAACCGCTTCCTCCAAGACGGCCATTGTCTAAAATATGTTGTAAACTTTTTAAGGTCTGGTTATTGCGGTTACTTGCCCGCCAGATATCATCCACATGATTGGGGCCGGGTACTGTAATCTCAGTCTTTACAAAGGTTTTGCATTCGTGGTTCAATAAATAATCGGCCTGATCGCCTAACAAGTCAATGATTTTTTTACTAGCCATATTAGTTTGGTTTTGGGCAAATTTAAGGCAAAATGGGTGGAATGAAAAGCCTTGCGTTAATTTGGCCCCAGGATGCTGTGAATAACGGATTTAAAATATTGAGGGGCCAGCAGCAACCGGCTGCCATACCAACTGAACATCTCTCCATCTACTAGTATTATTTTACAACCTGGTATTTGGTTTTGCAGTTCGTCGATATGTTTTTGCTGGAAAGGGTAGGGTTCGGAAGAAAGCAGTACAAGTTGATAGTTGCTGGTTGGCAGTTGAGAGAATGCTGCTTTTAGTTCGGAGACACTCACTTCGGGGTACCTTAAATTATCGGCAAATACATTTTGGAAGCCACATTGTGCAAGTAGGCTACTGATGAAAGTATCACCGCCGATGGTCATGTAGGGGTTGCGCCAAATGAGATAGGAAGTTGACAGCTGGCAGTTGGCGGTTGGTAGTTTTTTTAAATCAGCAAACTCTTTTGTTATTGAAAAAACCAAATGATCAGCTTCAGTACTTTTACCGGTTAACTGGCCGATATCGTTGATCATTTGTAATGCATCATCAAGATCATTTACATCTGTTACCCAAACGGGATAGTCCTTTGCGAGTTCTTCTACCTGTTCTTTTACATTTTCTTCTTTATTGGCAATGATGAGATCGGGCTGAAGTTGCCGGATGATATCTTTTTTTATTGTTTTTGTACCGCCAACCCTTGTTTTGTTTTTGAACCATTCTTCAGGATGAACACAAAATTTTGTGATACCAATGGTTTCCTGTTCCAAACCCAAATAATGCAAGAGTTCTGTTTGCGAGGGAACAAGCGACACAATGCGTTTGGGGATATGGCGCATAGCGGATGTTGACTGCAGGATCATCCTGCAAAAATACTATGGATGGAATGACCACATAAAAAAACTTCCACAGCAGCTTGACGAATCAAATAACTGTGGAAGTCACTTTTTTTAAGCACCAACTAACAACAGTTGGTCTTTCAGGATTTTTGGGGCTGCTTCCTTAAGGGGGTTACCTTATTTTAGCAGTGGTCCTTTAATGATTTAATCCTGGTTTCAGCGTTTTTCAAATTCAGCCATCATCGCTTTTTAAGGCATAGGCTTGGGATATTGGTTTTTTTCGGTCTTTCGCCATCATCGCTTTTTACAGCATAGGCAGGATATTGGTTTTGTTTCTTTCAGATCTTTTGGTTTTTCTTTTGGATCAAGATCTTAAAGCGAATATTGGTTTTAAAATTTAAAAGAAGTTGACTGATATTGGATTGTTTGTTGGTTTTTCACAAACATTAGGATTCAGTTCTTTTTGGTTTTATCTGGATTTTGGATAACGATTGATATTTAATCTCTATCAATCAACTTCTGACACAAAGATGCAACACTTATCATTCCTGTAACAGAGCGATAGTCCTCTATTTTCGGATTATTGTAATTACTGTGGCATTCGTAGATATTCATTTTTTTATACCGCAGTCTTACGTGAAAATCTATCGTAAAACTACGTATAGGGAAAGGTAAAAATTCTATATATGAAAAGTGCTGCATCGTTTAAATGCAGCACTGTATTATGTTTCAGCTTATCGTAAAATAACAGGCCGGTTACCTGGTCAGGCTCTGGATGATGTCGTATTTGGTTACAATATGGTAGGTGCCACTTTCATCTTTACTTAGAACGGCACCATTTTCTTTGGTGATCAATGAGCTTAAACGCTCCACAGGCGTATCAAAAGCCACTTCAGGATAAGCTTTTTCCAATACTGACTGTACCGATTGTGTTTTAATATCGGGATTGTTCAATATCTTATTAAAGAGCCCGCTTTCTGAGATGGCCCCTGTATTATTGCCACTATCCATTACCGGTATGTTTTCAATATCATATTTCTTCATCAGTTCAATGGTTTCGGCAACGGTTTGAGCAGGGGTTACCATGATTAATTTTTGTGCACCCCTTCCGCTAATGAGGTCTTTGAATGTCTTTACATCCAGGAAACCTCTTTCCATCATCCATTGGTCATTATAAACTTTTGCTACATAGCGGCTGCCATGATCGTGAAAGATGCAAACCACCACATCATCTTTCTTTAAAGAATCTTTCCCACCGGGTTCTTTGGACAATTGTAATAACCCCTGCAGGCAGCTTCCTGCACTGTACCCGCAAAACATGCCTTCTTCTTTGGCAATGCGGCGGGCCATTACTGCACCATCCTTATCCGTAACTTTTGTAAAACTGTCTATCACACTCATGTCATAATTCTCCGGTACAAAATCTTCTCCAAACCCTTCACTGATATACGGATATACTTCTTTCTGGTCCAGTTCGCCGGTTTCAAAATATTTTTTTAATAGGGAACCATAACTGTCGATGGCCCATACTTTAATATCCGGATTTTTTTCTTTCAGGTATTTGCCTGTGCCTACAATAGTACCACCTGTGCCGGTGGCAACAACAAGATGAGTCACTTTGCCTTCGGTTTGTTCCCATATCTCGGGGCCGGTTTGTTCATAATGTGCATCGCGGTTGGCCAGGTTATCGTATTGATTTACGTACCAGCTGTTGGGAACTTCCGTAGCAAGGCGTTTACTTACCGAATAATAGCTACGGGGGTCTTCGGGCTCAACATTGGTGGGGCACACGATCACTTCGGCGCCTACGGCTTTTAATATGTCGGCTTTTTCTTTTGATTGTTTATCAGTGGTGGTGAAGATACATTTGTAGCCTTTTACACAGGCTGCCAATGCCAGGCCCATGCCGGTATTACCACTGGTTCCTTCAATGATAGTACCACCTGGTTTTATCTTCCCTTCCTGTTCTGCCACTTCCAGCATCTTTAGTGCCATGCGGTCTTTTATGGAATTACCCGGATTAAAGTATTCCACTTTTGCCAATACCGTACACGGAAGGTTTTTGGTGATCTTATTCAACCTGATCAGCGGGGTATTGCCGATGGTTTCTAATATATTGTTGAGCCACATAGCATCGTTGTTTTGCGCAAAGGTAATTTTTTAAGTTAAAAGCAGCATGCCGATTATGACCCGGGTGCTTCAAATAAAAAAATGCCAACAAATAATTTGCTGGCATTTTTCGCTAAATACTATTTGGAAGAATGATTAATAATTTATTTCTACGCCGGAATAATTTTTCAGGTTGATAAGAATTTTTAATTGCCCGCTATAATAGCTATCCTTATTGCTTGGGTTACCACGGTTAAGGGTAGGTGCAGGGTAGGGTGCACCGCCAGGTAATTCATCACCCCTGTAGGTAAGGTTGGGCAAGCTGGGGTTCTTAGCAATTAATACTGCTTTATCGGGGTAACCATGGTTACTTACATCATCTAAATAGTCGGTACCCAGGTACCGGTATTTAAACTCCAATGCTAAAGAGACTTTCTGGCTTACCGCATACTTGAATCCCATGCCAAAGGGAATTTCTATGATGGTACGTGCATAAGGTTTCCTGTCGGGGTAGGCTGCAAGTCCCTGGCCTTCCGTACCCATGGGTTGTAAATATACTTTGTTGCCCGTACGGTCTGTAGTATAAGGATTAAAATGACAAATGCCTATTCCAATAAAACCATACGGGGTGAATTTATTTTCACCGGTGATATCTATTGCATTATACTCAGCAGCCAAACTAAAATCCCAGATACTGCTTTTAAAACTAAGGTTCCTTGCTATCAGGTCGGGCCTGCTGTTTTTGCTGTCTTTTGCCTGAACTTTTGAATAAGAGAATTCGGACCTGAAACTTAGGTGTGGATTTAAGTTATAGGCTATTCCTTCGCTGATGCTAAAAGAAGGTTCCCTGAATACAGGACTTTTTTGTACCAGGTCGCCATAGTAACTGGAAACTCCCAGGGCACTGCTAAAATCTAATGAAGGATTAATAGATTTAAAGAGTTGTGCATTGACAGCTGTAGTGGTTACAAGCGTCAAAACAAGGAAATGAAGTCGAAGTATTTTCATAAAATTTGTAATTTGATACGTAAATATATAGGTAATTCCAAAATATCTGTTAAACTATCCTATAATTAATGCCCAAATGCCGCATTTAAGCCTTAAAACGGCTATTGACTAATTCCCCAGCACTTCTAAAGACCTTTTAATGCAGTTATCCGTTGCATTGCTTATTTCAAAAAAACCTTCTGTTCGCCATATTTGCCGGGCAATACCTGCTTTCAGGCTATTGACTAATTGCATTTTCTCCTTTTCTCCAGCCTTACTCACATCTATTGAATCTTTGCCTGCCTGGGTTTCAAACTGCTTCCATGCGGCATCACTGACTGAAAAATTAGTGTTGAATTCCAGCGGTGACCTGTACCCGTCCAGTTGCTGACGGTTTTGCAAATAATACCTGTATGCAAAACCGGCGATACTTCCTTTTGTATAAAGTTTCACGTTCAGTTCGTCATAGCCCAAAGTATCAAGGGGAATAAAATAATCCGGTGTGATGCCACCTCCGCCATATAATTTTTTGCCGGCCTTTGTTTTATAGATCTTAGTGGTATCATTTTTTACGGAATCAGCTGTCTGCGTTTCACCGTTGTGGTAACGGTTGCTGATCTCATCGTAATAAGCTTTATCACCGTTGGTATAGGGGCGTTGGATGCTTCTGCCAATGGGTGTGTAATAACGGGCAATGGTTAAGCGAAGGGCACTGTTATCACTGAGGTCAAATTGTTCCTGCACCAGGCCTTTTCCAAATGTCCTTCTGCCAATGACCACCGCACGGTCCCAATCCTGTAAAGCACCTATCAGTACTTCACTGGCACTGGCAGTGCCTTCATCGGCCAAAACAACCAGGGCACCTTTTTCAAACTGGCCTTCCCTTCGGCAGCGGTATTCTTTTTTGGCAACGTGTTTTCCTTCGGTATAGGTAATGAGTTTATCGCCTTCCAGGAATTCGTCGGCTATTTCAACAGCTTCTTCCAGGATGCCGCCTCCATTTCCCCTTAGGTCCAATACCAGTTTTTTTAACCCCTGTTTTTTCAGTCCTTCCAGCGTTTCCATGAACTCATGATAAGTCTGCGAAGAAAATTTATTTAAACGGATGTACCCGGTACCGTTACCTATCATATAGCCTGCGTCAACACTCGACAACGGGATAGCATCACGGGTAAGGGTAACCGTTTTTTGAACAGTGCCCCGTAAAAAAGTGATGACTACCGGACTGCCCCTGTCGCCACGTAATAATTTCCTGTACCTGTCCCCGTCATTTTTTTTGCCGGTGACGGTGCTGTCGCCGATCTTTAAAAATTTATCACCGGTTACCAGTCCTGCTTTTTCACCGGGGCCACCCTTCAGTACATTTACCACGTTAAGGGTATCGTCGAAAATGTTGAACTCGATCCCGATGCCGAAGAATTTCCCGGCAAGGTCTTCATTCACCTGCTGCAATTGTTCGGCAGGAATAAAAACAGAGTGGGGGTCCAGTTTACTCAAGATGGCTTTTATGGCAGTATCAGCCAGGTCATCGATCTTAACCTCATCTACATACTTGGTGCGGATAAGGTCCATGATCTCCTGGACAGGCCTGCGTTTTTCGGTAAAGAAGAAACTTTTACCGGGCATATTATCCCTCATTTTATAGCCCAGGAACATTCCGGCGATCATAGTGATACTGAAAAGCAGGGGCAACCAAACCTGTATCTTTTTGTTATTCATTTTGCGAAGTTAATTTTTTAGGGCGAACCCATGTAATTTGAAACCGGTTTGCCACGAATGAGTTATCTTCAGCCTGCAATTTTAAAACGAACTGATGCCGATAAAACTGATCGCAGATAGTGGTTCTACCAAGGCAGAATGGTGTTTACTGAACGGTAACACCAAAAAGACCTTTCTTACCCAGGGATTAAGCCCTTACTTTCTATCAGCCGAACAGATAACACATATTATTGAACGGGAATTGCAGCCCAGGCTAAAGAACATTGAGCCCGATGAAATTTATTTTTACGGTACCGGTTGCAGTAATGCAGAAAATATACGCCTGGTAAAAAAAGCCATTCAAAAAATATTTGTGGAAGCAAAAATAGCTGTTGATCACGACCTGATGGGAGCTGCCCGGGCTTTATGCGGCAACAAAAAGGGTGTGGCCTGTATCCTGGGTACAGGATCTAATTCCTGCTATTATAACGGAAAAAAAATTATAAAGAACAGCCCCGGGCTTGGGTATGTGCTGGGAGATGAAGGCAGTGGTGCTTACCTGGGTAAAAAAGTCATCCAATATTTCTTATACAATACTTTTGATGCCGACCTGATGGACCGTTTCAGGGCAAAATTCAATACCAATAGTGATGAGATATTGGCCGCGGTTTATAAAAAACCTTTGCCTAACCGTTACCTGGCATCCTATGCCATTTTTTTGGCAGAGAACCGCGGGCATTACATGATAGAAAATATCATCGAAGATGGTTTCAACGATTTCTTTTTTAATCATATCTACAAATACCGGGAGAGCTGGACCTTACCGCTGCATTTTACCGGCAGTATTGCGTGGGGCTTCCGTGATGTGTTGAAAGAAATGTGCAATACCTATGAACTGCAACTGGGTAAAGTGATAAAGAAACCCATTGATGGATTAATCGCATTTCACCGTTAATAAACACTATGGCATTTGAACGAATAACAGAATCTTCATCAACTTACCGGCACCTGGAGAAAATGACGGTGCTGGAAATACTGACCAATATCAATACCGAGGACAAGACCGTTCCTTCTGCTATTGAGAAAGCGATCCCGCAGATAGAAACGCTGGTACAGGTTATTGCAGATAAGATGTTATCGGGCGGCCGTTTGTTTTATATAGGTGCGGGTACCAGTGGCCGTTTGGGTATTGTTGATGCCAGCGAGTGTCCGCCATCGTTTGGTGTTTCGCCCGGACTTGTGGTTGGGATCATTGCAGGAGGAGAAAAAGCAATAACATCTGCTGTTGAATTTGCTGAAGATGACACCAACCAGGGTTGGCTGGATCTTCAATTACATGGTATCAGCGATAGGGATATAGTGATAGGCATTGCTGCCAGCGGCACTACGCCTTATGTTATTGCTGCATTGGAGAAATGCCGCGAAAATAATATTATTACCGGCAGTATCTGTTGTAATTCCGGTACTCCCTTAAGTGCAGCGGCAAATCATCCTGTTGAAGTGGTGGTGGGGCCCGAATTTGTAACGGGTAGCACCAGGATGAAAAGTGGTACCGCACAAAAACTGGTGCTCAACATGATCTCAACAGCAGTGATGATACAGTTAGGAAGGGTGGAGGACAACAAGATGGTTAACATGCAACTGACCAATGAAAAACTGGTTGATCGCGGGGTTAAGATATTGATGGAACAAATAAGATCACTTGACTATGAAACGGCCCGGGAACTGCTCTTAAAAAAAGGAAGTGTTAAAAAAGCCATTGACAGTTGCCATTCATAAAAAAATATTGGATGATTTATGCAATTTTAGTAATTTACACATCAGATTAAAGTACCAGTTAAAAAAACTCCTCTTATGAATATTAAACTTTTACTTTCTACAACACTTATTGCAACAAGTTTCACCGCGCTGTCACAGAATGCGGGTAAAACCTATGCAATTACCGGCAACGGTAACGGCGATTTTATGTGGATGAATATCCGGCAGTTGGATATTTCAACCGGTAAATACGTCCAGGACATCTATCAAAAGGATAAAACCTCCTTTGTAATGCTCGATGCAGATACCCGGAAACCCATTTTGAATACGATGGTGCCCAGTACTGATCCTACCATCAAGTATTCATTCGGAAATTTACCTACGGCCTCTATGGTTGCTGCTGCAGCTTATGATAAAAATCATGATAAATTATTTTTTACGCCGATGCGTATCGGTGAATTGCGTTGGCTGGACCTGGGTGCCAAAGGTGATGCCCAGAGTTTTTACAGCTTTAGCTCACCCCTGTTAAAAGATGTGGACCTTATGGCCGACGAATCCAATCATATTACCCGTATGGTGATTGGTGCTGACGGTTACGGTTATGCAATTACCAATGATGCCAATCATTTTTATCGTTTCACCACTGGAAAGAAAGTTACCATTACCGACCTGGGCAACCTGATCGATGCTGAATCCAACAAAGGAATATCTGTTCATAATAAATGCACCAGCTGGGGCGGCGATATGGTTGCAGATGCTTATAATAAATTGTACATGATCACTGCCAATCATAATGTATTTACAGTTGACGTTGATACCAGGGTTGCAACACTTATTGGAACCATTACAGGTTTACCAGCCAACTTCAGTACAAATGGTGCTGCAGTTGATAATGACGGTGCTATCGTGGTGAGCAGTGCCAATAGTTTTGAAGGGTACTATAAATTAAAACTGGCAGACCTTGCGGCTGTGAGAATAGAAGGCTCGGATAAAATGTATAATGCTTCTGACCTGGCCAATGGTAATTTATTGTTACAAAAAGAAGCGGATGCTGCTAAGAAATTCGATATCACTGAAACAAAAGTGGTTACTCCTATATTGAATTCAGATCCACATGTATTTCCTAATCCGGTTACCAACAATGAATTTAAAATACTTTTCGACGGACAAAAAGCCGGGCAGTATAATGTTGCGTTGACCGATCTTTCGGGTAAAGCGATCATGAATAAAGTGGTGACTGTTTCGGTAAAAGGACAGGTGGAAGCCGTTCATATCAGCAGCACAATTGGAAAAGGTATGTATATGGTAAAAGTTACCGATGCAGACAATAAATTTATTTTTACTGAAAGGATTGTAGTACAATAAAGATATTATAGGGTTAATAAGTTGGGCCGCACTTGTGCGGCCCTTTTTTATCCTGGCCAAACGGTTTCTCTCATCCTTTGAGCCATCAGCAAGATCATTCTTAAATCTTTTTTGATCAGCGATTATTTTTTTATGCGGAGTTTTGTATTTATCATCGCATCATATTAAACTAACCCGTGCAGCACATCGAACCATATTATAACTGGCGGCATTTATACGTTGCTGAAGAAGATAGCCTTTCGCCCTTTTTCGGCAGAACATACAGTGAATTTGAATTTTCCCAAACAGTGTATAATTATTATATACATCCCCAATGGGACGAATTTGGATCAAAGACCCTGTACATGAAAATACTGTTTGCCGATTATGAACAGCACTATGCGATCATTGAATTACTGGGTGAATGGAATGATGCCATTGAGAATGATATCATGACACTGAGAAGGGATGTAACAGATATCCTGTTTAAGAAAGGGATCACTAAATTCATTCTTATTGCCGAAAATGTACTCAACTTCCACAGCAGCGACGACAGTTATTACGAGGAGTGGGGCGAACAACTGGAAGATGATGCCGGCTGGGTAGTGATCGTGGATATGCCCCTCCAAAGTCAATATGATTTTAAAAGGACAAGGCTTACCAATTATATTTGCCTGCTGGATTTTCCGCAATGGCGCACATTGAAACCCGAACTCGTTTTTCAGCAGATCGATGACCTGGTGATAAAAAGGCTGGAGTAATGGTCAGGCCATATAAAAATCTTTTTTTAAGCGACATTCGTGGCGTACTTTTGCTTACCAATTTAACGCTCAATTCCTTAATATGACCTGGAAACATTTTTTCACTTCTTCCATAGGGAAAAAGCTCCTGATGGGGCTTACCGGTTTTTTTCTTATTAGTTTTTTACTGGTTCATTGTGGCATCAATTCCATGATCTTCTTTAATGATAACGGGGAAACCTTTAATCACTGGGCACATTTCATGGGGAGCAACCTCATTATCCGTACCATGGAAATCGGTTTGTTTGCGGGCTTATTGCTGCATATCGTACAGGGGTTGATGTTATGGTCGCAAAACCATAAAGCCCGCCCGGTAAAATATGCCATGAATGATGCCGGCAGCAACAGCAAATGGTACAGCAGGGGCATGGGGTTATTGGGTACATTGATCCTTTTATTCCTCATTTTGCACCTCTATCATTTCTGGACACCCTCACGCCTTGGGGGAATAGCCGGGATACATGAATTGCAGGAAACAAGGCTTGGCGCCGAATACAACGGGCAGGAAGTACATAACCTTTATGCCGAAATGCTGATGGTGTTTCAAAATAATTTACTGGTGGTTATTATCTATGTGCTTGGCGTCATTTCTTTATGCTGGCACCTGTTGCATGGCTTCCAAAGTGCGTTTCAAACATTCGGTATCAATCATAAAAGATATACACCTTTGATTAAATACCTTGGTATCGCTTATTCAATAATAATTTGTTTGTTGTTTGCTGCGATGCCGGTGAGTATGTATTTGGAGTGGATAAAATAACCCTTTACTATGTTTATGATCAGGTTATTTATTGATGAATAAAGACAAGATGCACGTTTAAAAAAAATAAATTATCAAATGGAATTAAAAGCAAAGATCCCGGAAGGAACCATGAATGAAAAGTGGACCGACTACAAAGGCCACGTAAAACTGGTGAATCCTGCCAACAAGCGTAAGTTGGAGATCATTGTGGTGGGAACAGGCCTGGCCGGCGCTTCTGCAGCAGCTTCATTGGGAGAGTTGGGATATAAAGTGAAAGCATTTTGTTTCCAGGATAGTCCGCGCCGGGCACACAGCATTGCAGCACAGGGTGGCATTAATGCAGCAAAGAATTACCAGAACGACGGCGACTCTGTTTTCCGTTTATTCTATGATACGGTAAAGGGCGGCGATTACCGTGCAAGGGAAGCAAACGTTCATCGCTTAGCCGAAGTGAGTACAGCGATCATTGACCAGTGTGTGGCGCAGGGTGTTCCATTTGCAAGAGAATACGGTGGCTTACTGAGCAACAGGAGTTTTGGCGGAACCCAGGTACAGCGTACATTCTATGCTGCAGGGCAAACAGGGCAACAATTATTGTTGGGCGCTTACAGTGCACTGGAAAGACAGATCGCATTGGGTAATGTAACACAATATAGCCGCCATGAAATGCTGGACGTGGTGATGATTGCTGGAAAGGCGAGGGGAATTATAGCGAGAGACCTTGTAAGCGGGGAACTGGAACGTCATTTCGGTCATGCGGTACTGTTATGTACCGGGGGTTATGGGAATGTTTTTTACCTGAGTACCAATGCCATGGGCAGTAATGTTACCGCTGCATGGAAAGCACATAAAAAAGGAGCCGCTTTTGGCAACCCCTGTTTTACACAGATACATCCCACATGCATTCCCGTTAGTGGCGACTACCAGAGTAAGCTCACCCTGATGAGCGAGAGCCTGCGCAATGACGGAAGGATATGGGTGCCCAAACAAAAAGACGATAACCGCAAAGCTGTTGACATACCCGAAGAAGAAAGGGATTATTACCTCGAAAGAAGGTACCCGGCTTTTGGTAACCTTGTGCCAAGAGACGTGGCATCAAGGGCTGCCAAGGAAAGAAGTGATGAAGGTTATGGCGTGGGTACAACAAAACTTGCCGTGTACCTTGATTTTGCAGACGCGATAAAACGTTATGGGAAAATTGAAGTGGGTAAGCAGGCACTGGAGAATGTAGATGAAGCCGGCATCATTAAATTAGGTAAAGCGGTGGTGGAAGAAAAATACGGTAACCTTTTTGCGATGTATGAAAAGATAACCGGTGAAAACCCTTATGAAATGCCGATGCGCATTTATCCTGCCGTACATTATACCATGGGTGGTTTGTGGGTGGATTATGAATTGCAGACAACCGTGCCCGGCTTATATGCATTGGGAGAAGCCAACTTCAGCGATCATGGTGCCAACCGCTTGGGGGCAAGCGCTTTGATGCAGGGATTGGCAGATGGATATTTTGTTATCCCTTATACTTTGGGTAATTACCTGGCCGATGATATTGCAACAAAATCAATTCCAACAACACATGCTGCATTTGAAGAAGCAGAAAAAGCGGTGAGTGAAAGGATCAATAAATTAATGGGCATTAAAGGAAATCAAACCGTAGAAAGTTTTCACAAGCGCCTTGGAAAGATCATGTGGGATAAATGCGGCATGGCAAGGAATGAGAAAGGGTTACAGGAAGCGATTATAGAAATTCAGCAACTGAAAAAAGAATTCTGGAGCGATGTAAAAATTCCGGGTGAGATCAATGCGATGAATCCCGAACTTGATAAAGCGGGGCGTGTGGCCGATTTTATAGAACTGGGCGAACTGATGTGTAAAGATGCGTTGATGCGGCGGGAGAGTTGTGGCGGACATTTCAGGGAAGAATCACAAACAGAAGATGGCGAAGCAAAACGCGATGATGATAATTTCAGTTATGTGTCGGCTTGGGAATATAAAGGAGAGAGTGACTGGCAGTTGAACAAGGAGCCGTTGAGTTTTGAGATCGTTAAACCATCGCAGCGCTCTTATAAATAGATTAGTAATTAGCCATTAAAAATTATTAATCATTAATTATGAAGGTATCAGGGTTTACGTTCGTAAAAAATGCCATTAAGTATGGCTATCCTGTAGTAGAATCAATCAGGTCGGTATTGCCCATTGTTGATGAGATGATCGTTTGCCTGGGTGATTCGGAAGATGAAACCAATAAGCTCATTGAATCGATAGGTTCAGATAAAATAAAAATTATTCATTCGGTTTGGGATGATGGTTTACGTGAAGGTGGTAAAGTGCTGGCCGTGGAAACGGATAAGGCAATGGATGCTACAGCAACTGGCAGCGACTGGCTCTTTTACATACAGGCCGATGAAGTGGTGCACGAAAAGTATCATGCAATGATCGTAGCAGCAATGAAAAAATACGCAGCTGATCAAAGGGTAGAGGGTTTGTTGTTTAACTACTATCACTTTTACGGCAGTTATAAATACATCGGTGATGGGAGGAAATGGTATAGCAAGGAGATCCGTGTTATCAGGAATAAGAAAAGTATAAGAAGCTACCTCGATGCACAGGGATTCCGATGGAATGACAACCGCAAATTGAATGTGAAACTGATTGATGCATATATCTATCATTATGGCTGGGTAAGGAACCCTTTAACCATGCACCAGAAAAATAAAGACTTTGGCAGGCTTTGGGCGGGGAAACAAAATGAGCAACAGCAGCCGGAGCCGGATGAAAAAAATGACCGGTTTGATTATTCAAATATAGATTCGGTGACCTTGTTCAAAGGAACACATCCGGCAGTGATGAAGGAACTGGTGAATAAGGAAGACTGGGATTTTGCTATGGATGTGAAGACGAAGAACTTTAAGAATACAAAACACAGGTTATTGTATTTTTTATGGAAAAATTTTGGTGTTCGGCCTTTTGAATATAGTAATTATAAAAAGATTTAGCAATAAAGCAATTATCATATGGAACATTACAATATGAATTTAACGTTGAAGGTCTGGAAGCAGAAGAATAGTAAGGATAAGGGCAGTTTTGAAACCTACCAGGTAAAAGATATTTCCTCCGAGATGTCTTTCCTCGAAATGTTTGACGTGTTGAATGAACAACTCATCACCACCGGAAAAGATCCCATTGCTTTTGACCACGATTGCCGCGAAGGCATTTGCGGTATGTGCAGTATGTATATCAATGGTAAGGCACATGGCCCATGGAGTAATAACACTACCTGTCAGTTGCACATGCGGGCTTTCAAAGACGGCGATACCATCGTGGTAGAACCCTGGCGCAGTAAGGCTTTCCCGGTTATAAAAGACCTGATGGTAGACCGTACTGCTTTTGACCGGATCATACAGGCCGGCGGATTTATTTCTGTAAATACCGGTAATGCTGTTGATGCCAATGCCATTCCCATTGATAAAAAAGATGCGGATGCAGCATTTATGGCGGCAGCCTGTATTGGTTGCGGTGCCTGTGTTGCTACCTGTAAGAACAGCAGCGCCATGTTATTTGTAAGTGCTAAAGTTTCACAGCTTGCTTTATTGCCACAGGGAGAGCCAGAAAGAGAATCAAGGGTATTAAATATGGTTGCACAAATGGATAAAGAAGGGTTTGGTAACTGTACAAACACTTATGCCTGCGAAGCCGAATGTCCCAAAGGGATCTCCGTTAGTAATATTGCCAGGATGAACAGGGAATATTTAAAAGCTGGATTGAGTACACAGGAATGATCGCTGGTTTAACAATAAGGTCGACCACCTTTAAAAGGTGGTCGACCTTATTGTTAAAGAATAAATGCTAATTTTAGCATTACTAATCCAAAAACGGTTGAAACTCCAAAGGTTTTTCTTACTACTACCTTTCATTTTATTGGTGCATGTGCTGCGTGCCCAGGTAAACCCTTCACCACTTTCCAATTTACATAAGAAATATATCAGCACTAAAACGAAGCTGGTCAGGCTGGATTCAATGAGCCTTGTTCCCAATTCTGTGATCATTGACGGCGTATCTGGTTTTTCTTATAAAGTTGATGAAGTAAATGCCACCATCAGTTGGATTGGTAAACCTTTATCGGATAGTGTACTGGTTACCTATCGTGTATTTCCCTACCGGTTAAACGCTGTGACCCGGCATTTCAGTTATGACAGCGTCCGCAATAATTTCATCAATAGTAATCCGTTTACATTCCGGTATAATACCAAACCCGCAAATCCTTTAATGGACTTCGGCAACATAAAATCCGAGGGAAGTTTTGGCCGCGGCATTTCTTTTGGTAACAGCCAGGATGCGGTGGTCAATTCCAGCCTTAACCTGCAACTAAATGGTTTTATCGGCGACAGCCTTGAACTCACTGCTGCAATTACAGATAATAATATTCCTATACAACCCGATGGCAATACGCAGGACCTCCGTGATTTTGACCGCATCTACCTGCAAATTAAAAAGAAGGGATGGCAGGCAAATTTTGGTGACATTGATATCAGGCAAAGCAAAAGCTATTTCCTTAATTTTTATAAACGCCTGCAGGGAGTTTCATTTATAACAGACAATACCATCGGCAAACATATTTCCAATTCATTATTGGTGAGTGGTGCAGTAGCCAAAGGAAAATTTACCCGCAATATCCTGGAACCCCTTGAAGGTAACCAGGGGCCATACCGGCTACGCAGCGCTAACCAGGAACTTTATTTTGTGGTACTGGCAGGAACCGAAAAGGTCTTTATGGACGGGGAATTATTGCAGCGTGGGGAAGACCAGGATTATGTGATCAATTATAATACAGCCGAACTCACTTTTACGCCTAAACGCCTTATCACTAAGGACAAAAGGATACAGGTGGAGTTTGAATATGCCGACAGGAATTTCCTCAACTCGCAGGTATATGCAAATGATGAATTGAATTTTAACCACAGGTTCTTTTTAAGCATCGGTGCATATAACAATACAGATGCAAAGAACTCTTCTATCAACCAAACGCTGGATACGAGGCAGAAACAATTCCTCGCTAACATTGGCGACACTATTGCCAACGCCTATTATACAAATGCGGTGAGGGATACTTTTACTGCCGGAAAGATATTTTACAAAAAGATCGATACCATTTATAATACCACCATCCATGATTCCATTTTCGTTTTCTCTACCAACCCCAATGATAAATTATACAGCCTGGGATTTTCGTATGTAGGCCCCGGGAAAGGCGATTATACCACCTTATTCAATGCAACAAACGGAAAAGTCTTTGGCTGGGTGTCACCCGACGCCAATAATATAAAACAGGGCGATTGGGTGCCGGCTGTTCTGCTCATTACGCCAAAAAAACACCAGTTGTTTAGCCTGGGCGGCGAATATTTATTATCACCAAAAACAAAACTCAAAGCGGAGTTGGCCCTCAATAAATACGATATCAATCTTTTTTCGCAAAAGGATAAAAGTAACGATCAGGGCTTTGCAGCTAAATTGCAGTTTCAAAACGAGGGAACAAAAGTTCATCTTTTAGGAAAACCACTTTCCCTGCGCACAAATTTTGGTTATGAGTTTGTGCAGGCACGCTTTGTGCCATTGGAGCGTTTGCGCAATGTTGAATTCCTGCGTGACTGGAGCCTGCCTTATGATATTGCACCCGCTGATGAGCAACTTACCAATGCTGCAGCAAGACTGGAAGATGCAAAAGGA
The DNA here is from genome assembly GCA_043782405.1 of Chitinophagaceae bacterium. GTDB lineage: Bacteria > Bacteroidota > Bacteroidia > Chitinophagales > Chitinophagaceae > Ferruginibacter. Next base: position 17,756 of record JAYWAN010000175.1, on the reverse strand, counting down.
AATTATTTGCGTTATGAGATCACCAGTTATAACCGCAATGATAAATACAACGGCCTTCGCCAGAACCTTGATCATTTAAGCATGGTCAATGGTTGGAAATTCACCAACAAAATAAGTTTCACTACAGTCAATAGCCCAACACTGAATGGTATTTTTTTAAGACCAACGATCGACCTTAGCAAAGAGCTTGTTAGGTTTAAAAAAATGCAGGCGGGGTTTAATTTTTCCAGTGAGTACAACAGGCTTCGTTATAAAGTTACTGACACTTTAACACCGCTGAGTTTTGCTTTTACCAGTTGGCAGGTATATTTAAAATCGAACCCGGCAAAACTCAACAAATGGGGTGTATCTTATTTTGCAAGAATGGACCAGCTGCCTTTAAGTTCAAAACTAAAGCAGGCCGATAAAAGTGATAACTATAATTTTTTTACTGAATTGATGAAAAGTGATAAACACCAGTTAAAACTGAACGTTACTTATCGTAAGCTGCATATCATTAATGCCGGTATCAGCAGGCAAAAAGAAGAGGAAAGTTTATTGGGCAGGGCCGAGTATTACGTAAATGAATGGAAGGGGCTCATCATTGGAAATGTATTGTACGAGTTGGGCTCCGGACAGGAGCAAAAAAGGGAATACACTTATATTGAAGTGCCTGCAGGGCAGGGGGAATATACCTGGATAGATTATAACAATAACGGCATTCCCGAACTGAATGAATTTGAGGTCGCCATTTTCCAGGACCAGAAAAAATATGTAAGGGTGTTTACCCCCAGTAACCAGTATGTGAAAGCAAATTACGTGCAGTTCAATTACAGCTTCGAACTGAACCCTAAAGCGCTTATTAAGCCCTTTGGTGCAACGGGGATACGCAAATTATTATCCCGGTCAAGTACCAGCTCTGCATTACAGATCAATAAAAAAGATATTTCAACTGGTAAGTTCCAGTTCAATCCTTTTACCAAAAAATTAGTGGATACTACATTGATCACCCTGAATTCATTTTTCTCCAATACTTTTTATTTTAACCGCAGCAATACCAAATGGGGTTTTGATGTAACGCATAGTGTGAATGATGCAAAAACTTTATTGTCCTATGGTTTTGAAAGCCGCAGGTTAAGAAATCTTGGTAGTAAGCTAAGGTGGAATATCAACCGTAATTTTATCTCTACGCTTGGTTTACGCCAGGTGAAGAACGTTTTAAATACCAATGGCCCCAAATTCAACAACCGCAATTATCTTATCATGCAAAACAGTGTTGAGCCAACAATTTCTTATGTATATAAATCAAATTTCAGGCTGAGCATTGCTTATTCCTTCGTAGACAAAAAGAACAGCATCGATTCGATGGAAAGGTCTTCCACGCATTCTCTATCGGCTGATATGCGCTATAATATTCTTTCCAACAGTACGCTCAACGCAAAATTTACGGTTAACCAGATAAATTTTAAAGCCTATCCCGGTGCTGCCAATACCACAGTTGGCTATATCTTACTGGATGGGTTATTGCCCGGGAAAAATTACCTGTGGAATCTTGAATACACCAAAAGGCTTGCGGGTAATATTGAAATGAGTGTACAATATGAAGGAAGAAAACCCGGTGATACCAGAACGATACACGTTGGAAGGGCAAGTATCAGGGCGATTTTTTAGCTGCTAATTTACAAGCACTATCCAAAAACATTAAACCCTGTCAGCCAAGAGGAGGCTTCCAAATTGTCTGAATCTTTCAGTCTTACTTTTAACTGAACAACCCTCCCTTCTTCAAAGGCCGTACAGCTTCTCCTATCTTAAAACCATTATTATAAATTTCAATTTTGTATTCGCCTGTTTGAAAGGGGCCATTCTGTTTCCAGTCGAAACTGATCGTTTGCCGCTGGCCTTGTGTATAGGTAACATTCAGTTTCTGTGTGTAAAATTTGTCGGCACCGTCACGGGTACTGAATTTACCGGTGTTGATTGGTGTGCCATCAGGTGCTGTAATGCATATATAAATATCTTTTGCACCGGTTTGTGCAATGCGGTTCTCATCAAGGTCGAATGAGATGCGCAGTTTGTCTACGCGTTTAGCCGTAGTCGTTTGTTTTTCATTGCCATTGTGTTTTTCATTGATTCCGGTAATGGAAAAACTGGATGCATGCAGGGTAGAACCGATATCAATAACATCCTCTTTTTGCTTAATCATATTTTTGGCCGAATCAAAATCCCTTGTCACTTTATCTTTTTCACGGGTAATATTTTCTTTCTCTGCAGTGAGTATAATTTTCTCACCTTCCAGTGTTTCAATCTTTGTTTTATAACTTTCAATATCTCCGTTCAATGAAGCGATCAACGTTTTGGCCTGCGCCAGTTCTTCACTGGTAGCATTTGATTTAGCCAATATCTGCCTTATCTTTTCTCTCTTCTGGGAAATGTCCCGGTCACGCTGGGTGATCACGCTATCCTTACTGTGCTCCATATTAGCACTGTTGGTCTTGATCATATCATACCGCATGGTGGCATCTTCCAGTTCTTTTTGCAACTCATCCCTTTGTGATGATGTGTTGCTGATCACCGTATCTTTCTGCTGGATGGTAGCCGCAGTCTTATTTTTATCCCAGATAATATACCCCCATGTGCCTAATAATGCAATGATGAGGCCACCTGTTAAATAATTACGCCAGCTTTTTTGCGGCGGCGGCTGGGTAGGTTGCTGTGTTTTTTCAGCAACGGGAAAATTTTCGAATGACATAATTTTAAGGTTTTTCTTTGAGCAAGGGCTGTATCAAACGATCCATTGAAAACTCAGCATAAATAACGCAGGTTGTGCATTCTTATTCTCTGGGTCTCCAAATAATTCCCAAAATTATGCCAAATAAAGCTTTAATGACGCAAATGATTACCCCGGTAGCCCTATTCGGGTGTTAAAAACTTTTGGCAACAAAAAATTTCCGCAGGCATCTAACTTTTATCTTTGGGCTTATGAGCGCCGAAAAAATAATCAGTGACTGGAAGAAAAAAAGCTTTAAACCCCTTTACTGGCTTGAGGGGGAGGAAGATTACTATATTGATATGGTAATGAATTATGCCGAGCACCATATCCTCGATGAAGCAGAAGCAAGCTTCAACCTCACGGTTTTTTACGGCAGGGATGCTGATTGGGCAGCAGTAGTGAATGCTTGCAGGAGGTATCCGATGTTTGCAGATCGCCAGGTGGTTTTGCTGAAGGAAGCCCAGCACATGCGTGATCTGGAAAAACTGGAGGCTTATTTTGAAAATCCGTTACAGTCCACAGTTTTTATTGTCGGGTACAAGGGCAAGACAATGGATAAACGTACAAAGCTCTATAAACTACTAAAGCAATCGGCCGAAATATTCAATTCGGAAAAAGTAAAGGATTATAAACTGGCTGAGTGGATAATGCAGTTTGTGCAATCAAAAGGGTACCATATCGGCTCCAAAGCAGTAAGTCTTTTGGAAGAACATATTGGCAATGACCTGAACCGAATTGTAAACGAGATAGAAAAACTGGCCCTTAATTTAAAAAGCAGTAAGGATATCACCGAAGATGATATAGAAAGGTTCATCGGTATAAGCAAAGAGTATAATGTTTTTGAATTGCAGGCTGCCATTGCAAGAAAGGACCTGGCAAAAGCAATAAAGATCATCGGTTATTTTGAAGCAAACCCCAAGGCCGGGCCCATACAAATGGTGTTGCCGGCATTGTATGCCAGCTTCAGTAAAATGTATACCGTATTTGGCATGGCTGATAAAAGCGAAAATGCATTGCGACCGCATTTCTATAATAACCCCATTGCTGTAAAAAATGCATTGGAAACCATTCAGCGTTATGGCTATGATGGTATTGAAAGGATATTGCTGTTATTGCATCATTACAATCTGAAGGGAGTTGGGGTAGGCGATACCGGCACTTCAGATGCTTCACTGCTAAAGGAGATGGTGGTGAAGATGATGGTGTAGGGGAAATTAATCCGTTAATTGTTACTTATATTTAACGGATATGCCTTTATAATACTTTAAGGCTTTCTTCTTTGTCTTTGTGTAATTGTAATTTGAGTGCTTCCAGCCCGTCAAACTTTACTTCACTGCGTAAATATTTTTTTACAGTCACCCTGATGATATCGCCATATATCTCCCTGTCAAAATCAAACAGGTTTACTTCCACTACGCGTTTCTTTCCATTTACTGTTGGCCTGAAACCGATACTCATCATTGCTTTGTAATTAATATCATCTACAGTAGCATAAACAGCGTAGATTCCATCACCCAAAACGATCTTTTCTTCATCGGTACTTTTTAAATTGGCCGTTGGGTAGCCAATGGTGCGGCCGATCTTGTCGCCATGTACTACTTCGCCTTCGAAGAAAAAATTGTACCCCAGTAATTTATTGGCTTCATCGATATTGCTGTGGAGGATGGCATTACGGATATTGGTACTGCTTACTTTTATTGCGTCTAAGATGTGTTCCGGAATTTCTTTCAAGCGATAGTTGTATACGATGGCATTATCTTCCATCAGTTTATAATCGCCGCTTCTTTCTCTTCCAAAACGGTGGTCGTATCCAATGATAATGGTATGAGGTTTGAATTTATACACTAAAAAGTCGCGGATATACTCTTCACCGGTCTGGTTGGCAAAAAAATCGGTGAAAGGAACAATCACCAGGTGATCAACGCCTGTTTTGTCAAGTAATTCGATCCGCTCACTGAGCGTATTGATCAGTCTTATGCCGGTAACAACCGAGGAGACGATCTTACGGGGATGCGGGTGAAAAGTAATGATGACCGATTCGCCGCCGGCTTTTGCCGCTTCTTCCTTTAAACTGTCAATGATCTGCCGGTGCCCCAGATGGACCCCGTCGAAAGTGCCAATCGTGATCACCACATTTTTAAAAAGCGGTAATTGATGTATGTCCTGGTGTATATGCATATTTGAAGGTGCAAATCTAACTGATAATTTTAAAATGGATATTGGGCATTTGATTTGTAATTTGCAGCCCTAACTCTTAACTCATAATTCTTAACTAATAATTCTTCATTTCTGATGTCTCTCTATTCCAAACGTGGTGTATCGGCTCAAAAAGAAGAAGTGCATGCTGCGGTTAAAAACCTCAATCATGGCTTGTTTCCATACGCATTTTGTAAAGTGTATCCCGATTTTTTAGGCGGTGATGAAAACTTTGTCAATATCATGCACGCTGATGGAGCAGGCACCAAGAGTATACTGGCCTATTTGTACTGGAAAGAGACCGGTGATATTGCTGTATGGAAAGGTATTGCACAGGATGCCATTGTAATGAACCTGGATGACCTGCTTTGTGTGGGTATTTATGATAACATTGTTTTTAATTCAACGATCGACCGTAATAAACATTTAATTCCCGGCGATGTGCTGGAACAGGTGATCAATGGCTCCCAGGAATTATTTGAACAATTGAAAAACTTTGGAGTAAACATCCATTACCTGGGGGGCGAAACAGCAGATGTGGGGGATGTAGTACGTACCATTGCTGTAAATGGTACCATGACCAGCCGTTGGCCAAAGCATAAGATCATCAATAATGAAAAAATAAAAGCAGGGGATGTGATCGTTGGCTTTGCGTCTTATGGCCAATCCACTTATGAAACGCAGTACAACAGTGGTATCGGCAGCAATGGCCTCACCAGTGCAAGGCATGATGTGTTAAATAAATTTTATGCAGATTATTTTAAAGAGAGTTTTGATAACAACCTCGCTAACGATGTTGTGTACATCGGGAAGCATAAATTATCAGACCCTGCGGAACTACCAACCACCAACGAGCAGCAACAGACGATCGGCCAACTTCTTCTGAGTCCTACAAGGACTTTTGCTCCTGTAATGAAACCCTTACTGGAAAATCATTTTGATAAGATACATGGTCTTATCCATTGTAGCGGTGGCGGGCAGACGAAATGTATGAAATATTTACCCGGAGAATTCAGGGTTATAAAAGACAATCTGTTTGAAGTGCCTGAAATTTTCAAAATAATAAAAGCAAACAGCGGCAGCAGCAACAGGGAAATGTATGAAGTATTCAATATGGGTTGCAGGCTCGAAATTTATTGCGATGCAGCAGATGCCCATAATATGATAGATGCTGCAAAGCAATTTGGGATTGATGCACAGGTAATTGGCAGGGTAGAAGCGGGTGATAAAAAGGAATTAGTGATAAAGCTAAAGGATGAAGCGATCATCTATTAGGTTTCTGATGGCGGAAAGCCCTCTAATCACCATTTTAACATTTAGTGAAGAACTTTATTTTTTAAAAAGAAATTGTAAAGGCTAAATTTGCCACAAAGGCACCGGGCACAGTGCTGATAAACCCCAATGCTAAACGCTAAATTTTTAACCAGTCAATGTCTCAATCAATCGTAGAGTTAAAAAATGTAAATATTTACCAGAGCAACAGCCTTATATTAAGTGATGTGAATATTACCGTCAATAAAGGCGAGTTCGTTTACCTGGTGGGTAAAACGGGTACGGGTAAGAGCAGCCTGCTGAAGACCCTGTATGGTGACCTGGAACTGACAGAGGGAGAAGGATTGGTAGTTGGGCATAACCTGCGTGACCTTAACTGGAAAACTGTTCCGTTTTTAAGGCGTAACCTTGGTGTGGTATTCCAGGATTTTCAATTGCTCACCGACCGTAACGTGAATGAGAATATGAAATTTGTGTTGAAAGCCACCGGATGGAAAGATGAAAAGCTGATGGATGAAAAAATCGCTGATGTACTGGATAAAGTGGGATTGCGTACAAAGGGATTTAAAATGCCTTTCGAACTAAGCGGGGGCGAGCAGCAAAGAATGGATGTAGCCAGGGCTTTACTGAATTCTCCTAAACTGATATTGGCAGATGAACCTACAGGCAACCTTGACCCAGAAACAAGTGATGAGATCATGCAATTGCTTTTTCAAATCTGCAAAGACTACAATACCACGATAATTATGGCTACACATGATTATATGGTGATTAAAAAATTCCCGGCAAGGATGATAAAGACCGAAATGGGTAAGGTATGGGATAATGCGAGTGTGGAGATGGCGTAAAAACGGGGAGGTGAAACGTAAACCAGGAATGAAATATGAACTTAAGGTTGCAGTTTCACGAATCATTCCCCCAAATGAGGTTAACCAATTTTTTTGCATTGGCCTCATTATTAAATTCACTTTGCAAAAGACCCTGCCTTTGCTGAATTTCCTGTTCGGTAAGATTTTGTTGATACAATTCGGATATCTTGTCTTTAAATGAACGGGCATCTGTTGCTATATGACAATAATTCTCCAGTCCGGAACCTTCAACTGCAGCGGTGTTTACCAAACAATGCCTTCCATTGAATAAAGCATTTATCAATTTTAATTTGATGCCTGTATTATTGAAGGAAGGTAATACGTGCACCTGTGCCTTGGCAATGAGGTCCTGCATTTCTTTTTGGGGAGGGTTGGCCACCAGGCAGGTTTGTTTGTGCTGGTGGACCAGGTCCTGTAATTTTTTTGATGGATTTTTGCCCGCAATAACAAAAGGGATCTCCATATTTTTAAATACATTTTTGAGCAGCCAGGTTGCAGCCTTTTCATTCTCATTTACTGACAGGTTACCATGATATAAGCAATAACAACCCCGGCCTTCTTTGCCAAAGGCCAAAGTGTATGGTAAAAAAACAGGCAGGTAATGGATATCGTTAGCATGGAATAATTCTTTATACTGGCTAACATCATGGTGGCTTACTGCAAGAAAACTGGCTTTATTGGCAATTGCACTTTCGTATCTTTTTAAGAGCCTGCTTTCGTTCCAAAAATAAAGCCGCTTTAAAAGATTAGTTTCCTGCCTGGCTAGTTGCCTGTAGTATTCAAATTCGGTATTGTGCAAACGTACCAGTACTTTTCTGTTAATCAGTTTACCGGTAGAAAGATAATAAGTAGCATGGATGCCTTCCAGCAAAACAGGGTGGCCGTCTTTTTCAAGGTTGCTGATCAATTCATCATTTACCCTTGAGTTAACGATAAAGGGTACACGAAATGAAAAGCTACCGGCATTTTTTTTCCGGGGATAATAATTAACTGAAACGCAGAATTTATTCAACTCCTCTTGCGGGGCCCGCCCCTGTGTAAAACAGTGCAGATGTATGTTTATGCCTTGTTGGTGCAGGGCATTCAGTTTGAAAAAAAGGTCAAACACACCGCCATAATCTACCGGCCAGGGAACATCATGGGTTACGATATGGAGGTGTTTACCGGTCATTTGTTTCTAGAAGGGAGATTAAAATACAGGAGTATAAAGGGATATTGCGAAAATGCTGTTACCTATCTTCTCCACGGTTAAAAATTTTGTTGTAAAATGTGATCAATTTTTTTTCTTCATGTTGCCAGTTCAATTCTTCCCTTGCTTTTAAACAGTTTTGTTGCAATCGGTCATAAGTATGCTTGTCATTCAATAACCGGTTAATAGCAGTTGCGATCGTTTCTTCTTTAAGTTCATCAATCAATACCGCTACTTCAAATTCATCATTGATGGCCTTGTATTCCGGGAAATTCATCGTCACCTGCGGTATACCATTATGGATATAGTCAAAAAATTTATTGGCCAGCGAGTAATATTGATTCAACCCGGTATTTTCTACAAGGTTCAGCCCGATATAGGCATTTTGGCTAATACTATTCAGCTGCTCCGGCAATACCTTTCCTTTAAGCAACACTTTAGTGGCCAGATTGTTTGCGCTAATCAGTCCTTTTACAGGCCCCATAAAATTTCCATCACCATAAATATGCAGTACAGCATCAATATTTTTCATGGCTGGGATTAAAAATTCCAATCCTCGTGCTTCATTTACGGCACCCTGGTATAAAATGGTCTTTTCCTTTACTAAAAGAACGGGTAGGTTAGGCTGTAGCAGGGGTACATTCCTTATTACGTCATAATTTACATCGTATATGTTTTTAAATGCTGCGGCAATGCTGTTGCTTACCGTATAACCGTTGGTGAATTTTGGAACAAAGGTCTTTTCTATCCAATGCCAGGTTTTGTACACCCTTGGCCTTGTGATGATTTCCTTTTGTTGCGAAAAATACTCGTGGGCATCATAAGCCCTCATTGTGCCCTTTAGTTTGCCCGTTAACCAAACGCTTAGCATGGTATCCAGGTCGATGCAGCAGATGATGTGCGCTTTTTTAAAAAGCAGGTAAAAAAATAACTGAAAATTATAGGCTGCATAAAACCCAAAGCCTTTATGGAAAAAGACAGCTAATCTCTTTTGGGAGTAGTTTTTTTGTTGCAGGGGGGGCGATGAAGGATTTTTTGTTCCAACTAGCGTTACGGCATAGCCTGCATTGGCCAGGCTATCACAGATACGCATCATCCGCTGGTCGTAGCAGAGGTCATTGGTTACCGTAAAAATGATTCTTTCCAAGCGGGGGTAATTTTAACTTTGTACCGTAAAACTTGGCAATATTCAAAAAAAATCCCTATTTCACCGCTAAAAACGGATTTATTTATGTAGTTTTGCCCCCGAAATAAAGAAAATAAAAATGGTGTCAATTCGGGCACCAGTAAAAAACAAATTAGATGTCTTATTTAACAACAGAAAAAAAAGCCGCCATTTTCAGCAATTTTGGGGCTGCTGCAAAAAACACCGGCTCTATTGAGGGCCAGATCGCTATGCTGACAGAGCGTATCAATCACATTTCAGATCACCTGAAAGGTAACAAAAAAGATTTCTCAACCCAACGCGGTCTGATGATGATGGTAGGTAAACGTAAGCGTTTGCTCACTTACCTCAGCAAACACGACCTTACTGGTTACAGGGCTTTGATCGAGAAATTAGGTCTCCGTAAATAACTTTTATCTCAAGCTTATGTAATACGATTGTTCCCAACTAATTTCCACGGTTGGGAATATTCTTTTTAAACAAGGTTTGTACGGTTTTGTTGATCTTGATCAATTCGGGTATTCATTTTTGAATACAGCCCGGATAAAAGGCTGCAAACTGCAAACCACAAACAAAAATTAAATTATGTCTTTACTCAATCCTAAATCAGTTACGTTTGATATAGGTGGTGGCCGTATGGTTACCATCGAAACCGGCAAACTGGCCCGCCAGGCCGATGGCGCAGTAACCGTTCGCCAGGGTAATTGTATTTTACTGGCAACCGTTGTTGCAAACAAAGAACCTAAACCCGGACAGGGATTTTTTCCCTTATCGGTAGATTATCAGGAAAAATTTGGTTCTGCAGGCCGTATTCCCGGATCTTTCTTTAAAAGAGAAGCCCGCCTGAATGATTACGAAATTCTTACCTCAAGATTAATAGACAGGGCCTTACGTCCTTTATTCCCCGAAGATTATCTGTGCGAAGTGCAGGTGTTGGTATCGCTTATTTCATCGGATGATGAAGTAATGCCCGATTCATTAGCTTGCCTGGCTGCATCGGCTGCATTGGCAGTTTCAGATATTCCCATCCAGGAAATTATTTCTGAAGTTCGTGTAGGAAGGATTAATGGCGAATTGATCATCAACCCAACCCGCAGCCAACTGGCAGTATCTGATTTTGAATTTCTGATTGCTGCTACCGATAAGAACATTATGATGGTAGAAGGCGAAAGTAATGAGTGTCAGGAAGAAGACCTGATCCATGCTATCGAAGCCGGACATGCTGCCATACAGTTACAGGTAAAAGCGCAGGAGCAATTAAGAGATCTGGTTGGAAGTAACACTAAAAGAGATTACACCAAACCTTACCGCAACGAAGGGTTAAACGAAAAGATAACTGCTTTTGCAAAAGATAAAATGCTTGCCATTTCTGCATCCGCATCTGCAAAGCACGAAAGAAGCGATGCTTACGCTACACTAAAGGAAGAAGTGAAAGCACATTTTGCTGAACAGAATCCGGAAATGCCGGAAGAAGACAAAGCCTTGATAGGACATTATTTTGACGACCTGCAATATTATGTTGTTAGAGACATGGTTCTGCAAAGCAGAAAACGCCTAGATGGCCGTGGTACAGAAGATATCCGTCAGTTAGAAATGGAGATTGATAATTTACCAACTCCGCACGGTTCTGCTTTATTCACCCGTGGTGAAACCCAATCACTTACAACCGTTACTTTAGGAACTCCGTTAGATGAGTTATTGGTAGAAAGTGCCAACAAATCTGATTATACAAACTTTTTCTTACACTATAATTTCCCACCATTTTCAACCGGTGAGGTTAAAATGATGAGAGGCGTTGGCCGCAGAGAAGTTGGTCATGGTAACCTGGCCATGCGTTCTTTAAAGAAAATGATGCCCGGCAGTGATTATCCTTATACCGTAAGGGTAGTAAGTGATATCTTGGAAAGCAACGGTTCATCATCCATGGCTACTGTTTGTGCCGGTTCGCTGGCATTAATGGATGCCGGTGTGCCTTTAAAAAAGCACGTGAGCGGTGTTGCAATGGGATTAATTAAAAAAGGCGATGATTTTGCCATTTTAACCGACATACTTGGTGATGAAGATCATTTAGGCGATATGGATTTTAAAGTTACCGGAACCCGTGATGGTATTTGCGGCGTGCAAATGGATATTAAGGTTGATGGCTTAAGCATGGATGTTATGCGCCAGGCTTTGGCACAGGCTAAAAAAGGCCGTATGCACATTCTGGAAGCCATGTATGCATGTACACCTGCTGCAAGGGAAGAAGTGAAACCACATGCTCCACGCATGGTGAAGATAATTATTGATAAAGAATACATTGGTGCCGTAATTGGGCCCGGCGGTAAAGTGATACAGGAAATTCAGCGTGAAACCGGTGCAACCATCAACATTGAAGAAGTTGACAACAGGGGCGAAGTAAGCATTTTCTCTAAAGAAAAAGCCAGCCTGGAACGTGCATTGGCATGGATCAACGGCCTGGTAGCAGTACCGGTTGTTGGCGATACCTACGAAGGAACCGTGAAGAGCATTAAAGAATTCGGTGCCTTTGTTGAGTTTTTACCAAAAAAAGAAGGCCTGTTACACATCAGTGAAATAAGCTGGAAGCGTTTGGAAACCATGGACGGTATTTTTAAAGAAGGCGATAAGGTTAAAGTTAAATTGCTGGATGTTGACCAGAAAACCGGTAAGTTTAAATTAAGCCGTAAAGCTTTAATACCAAAGCCCGATGCACAGCCTAAGCCACAGGAAGGCGGGCAGCATGCTTAATTGATATGTCATTAAAAGAATAATATTGTCCCGCTTCTGGCGGGACTTTTTTTGCAACTGATTACATTAATTTACACGAATAAAGCTGGTAGTGGAACATTATGGCAAACGACAATTATATACAATTCGATATTGAAACTACCGGTAACGAACAGTTGGAGTTGTTGATCGCCATGCTGGCCGGGCAGGGCTTTGAAAGCTTTGAAGAAAATGGAAATATTTTATCTGCCTTCATTAAAGAAGGCGAATTTAATGCGGATGGATTTACAGGGATAACTGCTTTATTTGAACATTTCTCCTATACCAGTTCCATTGTAGAGAATATTAACTGGAACCAGCAATGGGAGAGTAGTTTTGAGCCTGTTATGGTAAATGATTTTGCCGCAATAAGGGCTGCTTTTCATCAGCCTGTTACTACTGTAAAGTATGAGATCATTATCACACCCAGGATGAGCTTTGGTACAGGGCACCATGCCACTACTTATTTGATGATAAAACAAATGAGTAAACTTGATCTCCATGGTAAAACGGTATTGGATTTTGGTACCGGTACCGGTGTGCTGGCCATTCTTGCAGAAAAAATGGGGGCCTCAAATATTAAGGCCATTGATAACGACGAATGGAGCATTGAAAATTGTAAAGAAAATGTAGAAGCCAATGATTGCAGCAAAATAAATGTACAGTTGACTGATAGTATCCAGGTTAACGGGAACTTCGATATAGTGTTGGCTAATATCAACCTCAATGTAATACTTAGCAATCTTGCTGCCATTACAAGGGTAAGTAAAAAGGGTACAATAGGTTTATTAAGCGGCTTTCTTGAAATGGATAAAGGCATACTATCCGAAGTGATGACTGAAAATAATTTTTCTATCATAGGCACCACACAAAAAGGAGAGTGGCTTTGTATGCAGATCAGGAAGAATTGACATCTTCGTAACATACTTAAAGTACTGGGAGCAAATTTGTTACAACACATATCCACATTCTGTCTGCCTAAGATTAAATAATCATTAATTCATCAAATAATCGTTATTTTTGCAGTCTTCAACTCAAGCTAAGGAAACGGATGAAAGAACTTCTTCTTATTTTAATAGCATATTTGATTGGCTCTATTCCCACTGCACTGATCGTTAGCAAACGTTTTTTCGGTATTGATATACGTGATTACGGTAGTGGTAACATGGGGGCTACCAATACATTCAGGGTGCTGGGTTCACGCTACGGGACCATGGTAATGGTATTTGATATGCTAAAAGGAATTGCCGCAGTTTCTTTATACAATTTTTTGCCCTATTACTTTCATAATGAACTTGAGCGCACAAATTTTATGATTGGCCTTGGCCTTGCAGCTGTTGCCGGGCATATACTGCCCGTTTTTGCCGGGTTCAGGGGCGGAAAAGGTGTTGCCACTTTATTCGGAATGTTACTGGCCGTACAGCCGGTGATCGCCATAAGTTGTATCAGCGTTTTTTTACTGGTGCTTTATCTTACACGTTACGTTTCTTTAAGTTCAATACTTGCAGCACTGTCATTACCTATCTGTGTGTTGTGGATATGGAACGAACATGAAGTGATGTACAGGATATTTGCCTTACTGGTTGCAGCGCTGGTTGTATTAACCCATCAAAAGAATATCGGGCGCATCTTACGCGGTGTAGAAAGCCGTATACCCATTTTAAAACACCGCGACAGAAGGAAATCCCGGCGCAGGAATGATACCTGATACCTGAAATTTTCCACTCCTTAACGAAATATTAAAAGATTTACTGCTAAGTTTTATAAATTGGTACGCCAATTGATTGATATGATTTAATAAAACCCACAAACGATGAAAAAATTATTCTTTTTACTATTGGTAATCCCGGCTTTTATGGCCTGCCACACCAACGCAGTAACCGGCCGCAAACAATTGGCTTTATTTCCTGAATCAACCCTGCAGCAGCAGGCGCTTACAGAATATAAAAGCTTTTTATCGCAAAATAAAGTGCTGAGCGAAACTACCAATAAGGATGCAGAGATGGTAAAGCGGGTTGGAACAAGGATTGCAAATGCAATCACTCAATATTATACACAAAAAGGATTGGGCAAAGAATTAGAAGGATATAAATGGGAATTCAACCTGGTAAACTCTGCCGAGGTAAATGCCTGGTGTATGCCCGGTGGAAAAGTAGTAGTATATACCGGTCTTTTACCTATATCACAGAATGAAGCTGCCCTGGCGGTAGTATTGGGTCACGAGATCACGCATGCCGTAGCTCATCACGGAAATGAAAGGATTAGCCAGGTAGCTATTGCGCAGGGACTGGAAATAGCCGGTAATATATTTACCTCCGGTAACCAAAAAGCTAATACTGTTTTCAATAATGTATTTGCCCCCGGGGCGCAGGTTGCTGTTTTATTGCCCAATTCAAGGAATCAGGAATATGAAGCCGATCATTTTGGATTGTTGTTTGCAGCGATGGCCGGTTATAACCCAAGAGAAGCCGTGCCTTTCTGGGAAAGAATGTCAAAGGCGGGTGGAAGCAACAAGCCTCCTGAATTTTTGGCTACCCATCCGGCTGATGAGAAACGTATCGTCAAATTACAGGGATATATGGACGAGGCCCTCAGCTACTATAAACCTTTGAATTCCAAACAGTAATGAAGAAATTATGATTTAAAACTCCGCTAAATGCGGAGTTTTTTTATTTTAGGCTTTTATCTGCCAGACAAAATGTTTAAATTTACAGAACCAATGAACACGGGATCAGGTTAAGGGATACCCCGGTTAAAATCCATATTATATAGGAATATCAGCCATCTTTTGATGGTTCTATAGTTGCTGGTTGATCTGCAATCATTTACTAAAACAAATTGCTATGCTCCTAATGTTGTCTCAGTCTTTGACCGAAAAATTGCAATTGAAAGATGAAAAAAATGTGTTGATACAAGGATTACCCTCTTCAATTGAGAAGCAATTCATCAAACTGTCTTTTTCCAAAAACCTGACTCCTTTACTCAAAAGCCGCAAAATTGATTTTGCCCTTGTTTTTGCTGTAAGCCAGCAACAGTTAAAAGGCATATTAGCTGATGTTGTTCCTGTACTGCAACCCCATGCTAAATTGTGGATAGCTTATCCAAAACTTACTTCAAAGATAGCCAGTGACCTTTGCCGGGAAGCCAACTGGGATTTTGCCTCCCTCCGGGGTTATGAAGGGGTGCGCATGATCGCACTGGATAATATGTGGACCGCAGTAAGGTTTAAAAAAACCGACGGAAGTATTAAGAAGATCCCCAATTTTTGCACCACCAACCCGGCCCCGGGTGTTGATTATAAAAAGCGCACGATAGAAGTGCCGAATGAGTTACAGAACCTGTTGAACAAGAATAAATCTGCAGCATCATTTTTTGAATCCCTTACGTTTACCCACAGGCGTGAGTATGTGGAATGGATCATCAGTGCAAAGAGAGAAGAAACAAAGGCAAGGCGGTTGGAGACCACAATGGAAAAATTAATTGCCCGGAAGAAGAATTTCAACGAAAAATAGTAGCAAGATGTAGGTAGCAAGTAGCAAGAAAAAAGTATATGAATTCAAAGCAAATTAATTAAAAGTAGTTGGGAACAGAAAACCACCCCTCTTGCTACCTGATACTTAATACTTGCTTCTTACCTGAAAATCACTGTACCTAACTGCTGTGTAAGTTCAATTTCCATTTGCTTAAGGTGCTGGTGTGTTTGAACCAGTATCATTTGTTCTTCTGCAAGGGTGGCTTTTTCAAGGTCACGCTGGTTCTCATCCATCAATCTTTTTATTTTCCGTAGTTTAAGGTAGTTAAGGGTAGAAAAAACCTCTTCCTTATATAATTCTTCACGGGTAGGTATATGGCCATCGTAATGTTCATTCCATTTGTGGCTAAGTTCATAATTAAAATCCATGATGCCTACCACAAGGGCACTCATCTGCAGGTCATCGTGATAAAGGAAGTTTTTGGCCGTGGGCTCCAAACCTGCATCATACCATGTTTTATAGGTTTGTAAAACTTTTACCAGGGCCTTATTATCTATCAGTTCTTCCAGTTGATTATCTTCAATCTCCCTGAAAACATATACGGCCACTTTTTCTTTTTCATCCCAATCTTTTCCGCCAAATTCCAGCAAACTTCTTACCATCGCCTGCTCATGCAATTCATCCTTGTTGAATAAAGCCAATACATCATTTTCAATTTCACTCCCCGTATTGGCAGTTGCATTTTCCGTTGATTGCTGTTCATCCCGGTAAGAACGGTTCTCCGCAGCAGTTACCTTTTCCCTGATGAATTTATTGACCAGCGCATGCAAACCGCTTTCCTCGATCTTTAAAATTTCGGAGCATTGTTTTATATAATCCTGTTGCTTTGTGAAATCTTCTGCCTTATTGATCTTCGAAATGGTTTCCGCGATCTGGTTAACAACAATTGATTTTTTGGTACTGTCATTACCTGCATCTTTCAGTGCAATGCCCAATTGAAATAAAATAAAATCCTTTTTATTGGCTGCAACAAAATCAGTGAAAGCCGCAGCACCAACTTTATGTACATAACTGTCGGGGTCTTCCTTATCCGGTATCAGCACAAGTTTTACATTCAGGCTTTCTTCCAGTGCAAGGTCCAGTCCACGCAATGCAGCTTTTATACCCGCACTATCACCATCATAAATGATGGTAAGGTTATTGGTATATTTTTTTATCAGGCGAAGTTGGTCGGGTGTAAGCGATGTGCCGCCGCTGGCTACCACATTTTCTATTCCTGCCTGGTGTAAACTTACTACATCAGTATAGCCTTCCACCAGTAAACATTCATCGGCCTTATCAATGGCCTGCCGAGCAAAATAAGAACCATATAATAATTTACTTTTTACATAAATTTCATTCTCAGGGGTATTGATGTACTTGGGTGCTTTATCATTGTTTTTGATGATCCTTGCTCCAAAGCCCAGCACTTTACCGCTTTGGTTATGGATAGGGAAGATGATCCTGCCACGATAATTATCATACCCATTTCCGTCACGCATATTTACAAGTCCGCTTTTTTGCAGGTACTCCATGCTATATTGGGCAGCCACTGCGGCTTTTGTGAAACCATCCCTTGCTTCGGGATTATAACCTAACTGGAATTTTTTAATGATGTCTTCCCTGAAACCTCTTTCTTTCAAATAACTAAGGGCGATGGGCACCCCTTCTTCCGGATCAAAAAGCGCATCACTGAAAAATTTCTGTGCAAAATTGTTAATGATATACAGGCTATCGGCCACCTGTTGCTGTTGTTTAAACTCGGGGCTGGTAGCAGTCTCTTCAATTTCAACATTGTACCTGGCTGCCAGCCAGCGAAGCGCTTCCACATAGCTGTATTTTTCCTGCTCCATCAAAAAACTGATGGTGTTGCCGCTTCTTCCGCAGCCGAAACATTTATAGATCTCTTTGGCGGGCGAAACGGTAAAGGAAGGGGTTTTTTCATTGTGAAAAGGGCAGAGGCCAAGGTAATTGGTGCCCCTCTTTTTAAGCTTCACAAAAGAGCCTACGATCTCCACAATATCTATGCGGCTGAGAA